>WRGP01000244.1 GCA_009787135.1 Bacillota bacterium
TTGGGCCCGCCGACCGCGCCCAGCAGCACGCTATCGGAGCGCATGCACGCGTCCACCGTAGACTGGGGCAGCGGCTCGCCGACCGCGTCAATGGCGGTGCCGCCGGCCAGCGCCCGCTTGTACTCAAACGTATGGCCAAAGCGATTCCCCACACAATCCAGCACCCGCATTGACTCCGCTATGATCTCTGGGCCGATGCCGTCGCCGCGGATCACGGCAATGCTATATTTCATAGGATATCCTCCCGAATGGCATTGAGCAGCCCGCCCGCGTCAATAATGCGCCTGAGAAAAAGGGGAAACGGTTTCGTGGCATAGGTTTTGCCCGTGGTGTTGTTTTGGATGATCCCCTTTTCAAGATCCACGGCTACCTGATCCCCCGCGCTGATCCCCGCCGCCGCCTCCGGGCACTCGATGATCGAAAGGCCCATGTTGATCGCGTTGCGGTAGAAGATGCGCGCGAACGTGCCGGCGATCACGCACGGCACGCCGCATGCCTTGATGGCCAGCGGCGCGTGCTCGCGCGAGGACCCGCAGCCGAAGTTGTTCCCCGCCACGATGATGTCGCCGGGCCGCACGCTGCCGGTAAACGAAGGGTCAATGTCCTCCATGCAGTGTTCGGCCAGTGCGCCGGGGTCAAAGGTGTTCAGGTAGCGCGCCGGGATGATCACATCCGTATCCACATTGTCACCGTATTTGAAAGCCTTGCCTTCCGTAATCATTCTATATACCTCCTAATGCCTTCAGCAGCTTTTCAACCCTTATGGTACAGTCCCGTTTACGATCCTCAGGCTTGCGCCATGAATCCGATAGCGGGAAGTAAACGCCATCCTTGGCCGGCGCGCCCAAATCCCATTCCCCATTTTCATCCCTGTGGCGTACAAGCCATTCTTTCGCAAAGCCCAGTTTTCCGGACGCGCACGAGTATCCTGTGATCTGCTCCAAAGCCGCCAGATAAAAGCTTGTTTTCCTTGAAGCGAACGCGCCGGGCGGCTCCGCGATTTTTGATGCATAAACATAGTAAATCCCGTCGGCGTTGCTGATGATGTGGCCGATAAACCAAGCTTCGGTTGTTTCGTCAAGCAACCCCTTCAAAAGGTTTACCATGTAGAATTGTGGCAGCCTGATCATCCGCTCGCCCGTATGAAGGATCGGGATGCGCTTTCTATACTCGGCGGCGTAGATAGCTTCATCAAAATTTTCATTTTGAAATGAAAGCGCGGTTATCTCCGCCCACATCCGCGCGACAGCAAGCGCAATCGGGTCATTCGGTACGAAAAGGCGTATCCATGCGGCCAGCATATGCGCCTGGAAAGCGTCCCAGTTGAGTACCTTCTCCCTGCGATCAGGCGGTTGACGCCTGCCCAGCAGGCAATCGTTCATATACCCAAGCGCACGGTCAATCGGTTCGTCAGCCTTTGTCAGCCCAAGAATGTATAACCTTCTAAGAGCCTGTTCGGTGGTAATCGGCCGCGTTTTCGTGAACTGGCCAAGCGAGTGGAAATATCCCCAACTCCCATCCGCATGCTGGAGGTCGACGATTTGGCGAACCCATCTGTTATCATAAAAATCGGCCATCATTCCCTCCGAGCTACGACAGTTCCCCCGGCACCCCAACGCGCCCCAGCACCGCGCTGGCCGCCGCGACCGCCGGCCCCGCCAGGATGATCTCGCTTGTCAAATGGCCCATGCGGCCGACGAAATTGCGGTTCGTGGTGGAAACGCAGCGCTCGCCCTCGGCCAGAATGCCCATGTGGCCGCCCATGCAAGGGCCGCAGGTGGGCGTGGAGATGGCACAGCCCGCGTCCAGGAAGACGGTGAACAGGCCCTCGTCCATGGCCTGCCGGTACACCGCCTGCGTCGCGGGGACGATGATGCAGCGCACGCCCTTTTTGACCCTGCGGCCGCGCAGCACCCCGGCGGCGGCGCGCATGTCCTCAATGCGGCCGTTCGTGCACGAGCCGATCACGACCTGGTCAATGGCGCGGTCGTCCGCCTCCGCCGCGGGGACCACGTTCGCAGGCAGATGCGGGAGCGCCACCACGGGCTGGATCGTGGACAGGTCAATCTCATAGACCGCGTCGTATTCAGCGTCCGCATCCGCCGTGTACACCTCATAGGGCTTTGCGCGGCGGTCTTTCAAATACGCGCGCGTAACGTCGTCCACTTCAAAAATACCGTTTTTGCCGCCCGCCTCAATCGCCATGTTCGCCATGCAAAGCCTGTCTTCCACCGTAAGGTTTTGCAGCCCCTCGCCCGTGAACTCCATGGACTTATACAGCGCGCCGTCCACGCCGATTTGCCCGATGATGGATAGGATCACGTCCTTGCCGCCCACCCATTTGGCCGGCTTGCCCGTCAGATGGAACTTGATCGCGGGCGGCACCTTAAACCACAGCTTGCCGCTGGCCATGCCGCACGCCATGTCCGTAGACCCCACGCCCGTGGAAAACGCGCCCAGCGCGCCATACGTGCAGGTATGGCTGTCCGCGCCGATCACGACCTCGCCCGGCCCGACCATGCCCCGCTCCGGCAGCAGCGCGTGCTCCACGCCCATTTCGCCCACGTCGAAAAAGTGCGCGATCGCGTGCTTCCCCGCAAACCCCCGGCACTGCTTGCAAAGCTGCGCGGACTCAATATCCTTATTGGGCATGAAGTGATCCATCACCAGCACGATTTTGCTGGGATCAAACACCTTCTCCAGCCCGGCCTTCTCAAGCTCGGTAATAGCGATCGGGGCCGTGATATCATTGCCCAAGACCAGATCCAGCTTCGCCTCGATTAACTCCCCGGCCTCTACAGCCGCAAGGCCCGCGTGCTTCGCCAAAATTTTCTGCGTCATTGTCATGCCCATGGATGAAAACCTCCTTTGTTGGGGGAGGGGACGCTAGGAGGCTCTGCCGCCTAGGTTGAAGAACCCCTCTACTGCAGCAACTTATTGATCCCGTTCAAATACGCACGGATGCTGGCCTCAATGATGTCCACCGACAGCCCACGCCCCGTCACGGTTCTCCCGTCCAGCTCAAGCTTGACGCTCACGTCGCCCTGCGCGTCCTCGCCTTCGGACACGGCGTGGAGCGCGTAATCCTCGAGCTTTGGGGAGATGCCCACGAGGGAATCGATGGCCGAGAAGGCGGCCTCAATCTGGCCTACGCCGATCATGGACGTCTTTTTGATGCCATCGCTGTTCCTCAGCGCGATGGTGGCGGTCGCGTCGATGGACGAGCCGCTGTTGACGACAAAGTTCTCCAGCGTGTACGTCTCCTCAATGGCGATGCGGTCGCCCATGACGAGCACCTCGATATCCCGGTCCGAGACGGTCTTCTTGCGGTCCGCCAGGGCCTTGAACTTGGCGAACGCCTCGTCACGCTTTGCCGCGTCCAGGCTGATGCCGAGCAGCGTCAGACGATCCTCAAACGCGTGCCGGCCCGAATGCTTGCCCAGCACCATCTGGTTCTTGTTCAGGCCGATCGACTCCGGCGTCATAATTTCATACGTTTCAGGGTTGGCCAGCACGCCGTGCTGATGGATGCCCGCCTCATGCGCGAAGGCGTTGCCGCCGATGATCGCCTTATTGGGCGGGATGCGCTGGCCGATAATGCGGCTGAGCGTGTTGCAGGCGCGGTAGATCCGCGTGGTATCAATATGGGTAACGGCGTCATAGTACGCCCCGCGCGTCTTGATGGCCATGACGACCTCCTCCAGGGAGGCGTTGCCCGCGCGCTCGCCAATGCCGCCCAGCGTACACTCGAGTTGCGTGGCCCCGCCGCGCACGGCTGCCAGCGAGTTGGCGGTGCCAAGGCCCAAGTCGTTATGGCAGTGGGTGGAAAAGGCTACCCGGTCCGCCTGGTATACGGTGCCGGTCAGGTGGCGCATCAGGGCATACATTTCGTCCGGCGTGGTATAGCCCACGGTATCGGGCACGTTCAGCGTCGTCGCGCCCGCCTTGACCGCTTCGGAAAACACCTCCGTCAGAAACGCCCAGTCGCTGCGCGTGGCATCCTCGGCGGAGAACTCAATATCCTCCACAAGCCCCTTGGCGAAACGTACCATGGTGCGCACCTTTTCGAGCACCTGATCCGGCGTCATTTTCAGCTTATACTGCATATGGATGGGCGAGGTGGCCAAGAAGACATGGATGCGCGGATGCTTGGCCGGTTTCACCGCCTCCGCCGCGGCCTGGATATCCTTCTGCGTCAGCCGCGCGAGGCTGACGACCGCGGCGCTCTGCGCCGTCTCGGCAATGGCGCGCACAGACTCAAAATCACCCGGCGAGGAGATCGCGAACCCCGCCTCTATGACATCCACCTTCAGGCGCTCAAGCTGCCGCGTGATCTCCAGTTTTTCCGCGAGGTTCATCGAACAGCCGGGCGATTGCTCGCCGTCGCGCAGGGTGGTGTCAAAGATTTTGATGGTGGTAGGCATGGCACTTCTCTCCTTTATGGTTTTATCATTTATCAAACTCCTCCCGCCGTGAGGCGAAAAAAAGGGGTTCTCAGGGGAATCATCCCCTAAGCGGGGGTCAAGGGGGCGGAGCCCCCTTGCGTTCCCTTCCCGCGCCTACCCCAAAACCGCCCCGGCAGCCGCGGACCGCACCAGCTTTGCGTACCTGGCCAGCACGCCCGTTTGAATCTTGGGCGGAAGCGGCACAAACCCCTTGCGCCGCCGGGCGAGTTCTTCCTCGTCCACCTTGAGCGCGATCACGCCGCGGGGAATATCAATGGCAATCCTGTCCCCATCCTTCACCAAGCCGATCATCCCGCCCTTGGCCGCCTCCGGCGACACGTGCCCAATGGCCGCGCCGCGCGTAGCGCCCGAGAAGCGCCCGTCCGTGATCAGGGCGACCTGCTTATCCAGCCCCTGTCCGGCCAGCGCCGACGTAGGCGAGAGCATCTCGCGCATGCCGGGGCCGCCGCTGGGCCCCTCATAGCGGATCACAACGACGTCGCCGGGCTGAATGCCGCCCGCGTAAATCTCCTCAATGGCCGCGTCCTCGCTGTCAAACACGCGGGCCGGCCCCTCATGCGCAAGCATATCGTCCGCCACCGCCGCCCGCTTGACGACACAGCCGTCCGGGGCCAGGTTGCCCCGCAGCACGGCGATGCCGCCCGTGGCGCTATACGGCGCGTCCACAGGGCGTATCACTTCATGATCACGCACCGGATTCTCCCGAACGCTTTCCCCAATGGGTTTCCCGGTAACGGTCAAAGCCGTAAGATCCAGCAAGTTCCGCGCGGCCAGCTCGTGCATGACCGCCGTGACGCCGCCCGCCGCATGGAAATCCTCCACATGATGGCGGCCCGAAGGCGCCAAACGGCACAGGTTGGGCGTCCTCGCGCTGATCTCGTTGACCATGTCCAGATTCAGCGTCAGCCCCGCCTCATGCGCGATGGCCGGCAGATGCAGCATGGAGTTGGTCGAGCAGCCCAAGGCCATGTCCACGGCCAGGCCGTTTGTAAACGCCGCTTCCGTCAGAATATCGCGCGGGCGGATGTCGTCCTCCAGCAGCCGCATCACCCGCATGCCCGCCTCCTTGGCCAGCCGCACGCGCGCCGCGTATACCGCGGGAATCGTCCCATTGCCCGGCAGCGCCATGCCCAGCGCCTCGCTGAGGCAGTTCATCGAATTGGCGGTGAACATGCCCGAGCAGGAGCCGCAGGTCGGGCACGCCTCATTCTCCACGCGGAGCAGGCCTTCATCGTCCAGCCTTTCCGCGCTATACGCGCCCACGGCCTCAAACACCGAGTTGAGATCCAGCGCGCCCGGCCCGGCCAGCATCGGCCCGCCGGAAATCACCACCGCGGGCAGGTTCAGCCGCGCCGCCGCCATCAGCATGCCGGGCACAACCTTGTCGCAGTTGGGGATCAGTACCAGCGCGTCAAACCCATGCGCCTCGGCCAGCGTCTCCACGCTGTCAGCGATCAGTTCCCGCGACACAAGCGAATAGTGCATGCCCCTATGCCCCATGGCAATGCCGTCGCATACCGCGATGGCCGGCACCTCCGCCGGAGTGCCCCCCGCCATCCGCACGCCTTCTTTGACGGCCTTCGCGATGGCATCCAGATGGATGTGCCCGGGCACGATTTCACTCTGGGCATTCACCACGCCGATGAGCGGACGCGACAGCTCTTCATCCGTGTACCCCATGGCCTTGAACAGGCTGCGGTGCGGGGCTCTGCTAAAACCGGTCTTGACTTGATCGCTCTTCATGGTACGCTCCTTCACTTCTTCCAGCTCATCATCCTGCGCAGCTCCGCCCCCACCGTCTCTACCTCAGACGTCTGCTCGGCCCTGCGGCGGGCATTAAAGTACGGCCGTCCCGTCATGTTTTCCACGATCCACTCGCGGGCAAAGGTACCGTCCTGGATTTCCGTGAGGACCTTTTTCATCTCCTTGCGCGTCTCCTCGGTGATGATGCGGCGGCCGATTTTATAGTCGCCGTACTCGGCGGTGTCGGAAATGGAGTAGCGCATGTAGGAGAGGCCGCCCTGGTTGACGAGATCAATGATCAGCTTCATCTCGTGCAGGCACTCAAAATACGCGCTCTCTGGCTGATAGCCGGCCTCCACAAGGGTTTCAAAGCCGGCCTTCATCAGCTCGCACACGCCGCCGCACAGGACGGCCTGCTCGCCAAAGAGATCGGTCTCGGTCTCTTCTTGGAAGGTGGTTTCCAAGATGCCCGCGCGGCCGCCGCCAATGCCGTCGGCGTATGCCAGCGCCAGTTCCAGGGCCTTGCCCGTGGCGTTCTGGTAGACGGCCACCAGGTCCGGCACGCCGCGCCCCTCCGCAAACTGGCTGCGCACCGTGTGGCCGGGGCCCTTGGGCGCGACCATCCATACGTCCACATCCTTGGGCGGGACAATCTGGCCAAAGTGGATGTTGAACCCATGGCTGAACACCAGCGAGTTGCCGGCCGCAAGGTTCGGCCCAATATGCTCCTTATACAGCGCGGCCTGCTTTTCATCGTTAACCAGGATCATGACGATGTCGGCGCGCCTCGCCGCCTCGGCGGAGGGGAACACCTCAAAACCCGCGGCCTGGGCCGTCTGCCAGGACTTGCTGCCATCATACAGGCCAATGATGACCCTGTGGCCGGAATCCTTCAGGTTCAGCGCGTGGGCGTGCCCCTGGCTGCCGTAGCCGATGATCGCGATCGTCTTCCCTTCCAGGGCCTTTGGGTTGCAATCCTTCGCGTAATACATGGTTGCCATTGTGTTTTGCCTCCTCATGATTATGAATATTTTTCCCGCCGTGAGGCGATGAAGAAAGGATTCTGAAGGGGTCTTTCCCTTAAGCGGGGGGTCTAGGGGGCGGAACCCCCCGGCGTTTCCAAAATTCCGTCAGCCCCCTGCTCCTGCACGCCTCTCTCGAGCCCCGAGATACCGGAGCGCACGGCCTGCAGGATGCCGAACGGGCGGACGATTTCAATGAACGCCTTGGTCTTGGTGCTGTCGCCCGTCAGCTCGATGATCATGTTGTCGGGCGATACGTCCACGATGTTGGCGCGGAAGATGTTCGTCAGGGAGATGACCGCCATGCGGTGCTCCGCCGTGGCCGCAACCTTGATCAGCACGTATTCGCGCGTGACCGAGTACCCGACGCTCAGTTCCCGGATCGAAATCACGTCGATGAGCTTCTCGAGCTGGTGCTTGATCTGCATGGCGGTGTTCTCGTCCGAGTGGAGGGCGATGGTCATGCGGGAGCGCGCGGGATCCTCCGTCTCCGCGACGGTCAGCGAATCAATGTTGAAGCCGCGGCGCGTAAACAGGCCCGATACACGGCTGAGGACGCCGGGGCGGTTTTCCACCAGCGCGGAAAAAACGTAGCGTTTGTTCGTCATCTCGCGCCTCCTTAGCTGTCGATCTGCGTGATCTGGTCGTTGTAGGACTTGCCGGGCGTGACCATGGGCAGCACGTTCTCATCCTTGCTGATGCGCACCTCCACGACCACGGGCGCATGCAGCGCGATGGCCGCCGGGATCACCTCGGCCAGCTCGCTGCGCTTTGCCACCCGCATGCCCGCGATGCCAAAGGCGTCGGCCAGCTTGACATAGTCCGTCTTTCGGTGCGTGGTCGTCTGGCTGTAGCGCTGGCTGTAGAGCACCTTCTGCCACTGGCGCACCATGCCGAGCACGCCGTTGTTCATGATGATGATCACAATGGGCAGCTGGTTGGTGGCCACGGTGACCAGCTCGTTCATGTTCATGTGAAAGCTCCCGTCGCCGGTGAAGAGCACCACCCGCCTGCCCGGAAAGGCCATTTGCGCGCCGATGGCCGCGCCCAGGCCGTAGCCCATCGTGCCCAGGCCGCCGGAGGTCAGAAGCTGGCGGCTGTACTTGAAGCGGTAGCGCTGCGCCACCCACATCTGGTGCTGGCCCACGTCCGTGGCAATGATGGCATCCTCCGGCACGCTGGCCTGCACGGTGTCAATGAGCGCCTGCGGCGTCAGCTTGCCCGGCACGGGCTTGGGCTCGGTGGCCTTCCACCGGGTGATCTGCGAGAGCCACTCCCCGCGGCGGATCACGGCGACGCGCTCGTTCAGCTCCGTGAGCACATGCTTGATATCCCCGCAGATGCTCATATGGGAGATGATGTTCTTGTTGATCTCGGCCTTGTCAATGTCCAAATGAATCACGCGCAGGTGCGGCGCGAATGTCTTGGCGTTCATGATCACGCGGTCGGAGAAGCGCGCCCCGCAGACGATCAGCAGATCCGCGTGGCTGACAGCCGCCGCCGCTGTCCTTGAACCGTGCATGCCCAGCAGGCCGATGTACTGCCGCTTGCTGGCCGGGTATGCCCCCAGCCCCATGAGCGACAGGGATACGGGCGCGCCGGTGCGCGCGGCAAACCGGTACAGTTCCCCCGCCGCGCCCGCGCGGATCACGCCGCCCCCCGCGAAGATCACGGGCCGCCTGGCGTCGTCGATCATGCGCACCGCGGTATCGATATCGCCGGCGGTTACCTGCTCCACAAACGGCTCGATGGGCGCCGGCTGTAGGGGCGTAAACTCGCAGGGCGCTTGCTGCACGTCCTTGAGCACGTCCACCAGCACAGGGCCCGGCCGGCCCGACGCGGCGATGCGAAACGCCCGGCGAATGGTGCCGGCCAACTCCTCGACCTTTCGCACGATGAAGTTATGCTTGGTAACGGGCATGGTCACGCCAAAGATGTCCACCTCTTGGAAGCTGTCCTTGCCCAAGAGCGCGCTCGACACGTTGCCCGTGATGGCGACCATGGGCACGGAATCCATATACGCCGTGGCAAGGCCGGTGACCAGGTTGGTCGCGCCGGGGCCCGAGGTCGCGATCACGACCCCTACCCTGCCGCTGGCGCGCGCGTATCCGTCCGCCGCGTGCGCCGCGCCCTGCTCGTGCGCCGTGAGGATATGGCGAATCCTGTCCGAATACTGATACAGCGCGTCGTATGTGTCAATGATCTGCCCGCCGGGGTACCCAAACACAGTGTCAACGCCCTGCTCGATCAGGCACTCGGCGATGATCTTCGCCCCTGTCAATTTCATTCGCATCCCTCCCTATAGACGGCTGTATGCAAAAACCTTCGTCTCTCTTGGTTGTAAAGAGACGAAGGTTACTTCGCGGTACCACTCTTCTTGGCGCTGTGCGCCCACTCATCGGCATCCAACAATGCCTAATCCCGCTAACGGAGGATTCCGTCCCGCCTACTGACCCGGTTCAGCGGAAAGGCTCCAAGGAGAGCGGCCCATTTGTTTCGGCCGCCTCGCACCGACCGGCGGCTCTCTTGACGCAAACGCAACGGGCATTTACCTTGTCATCGCCACAAAATATGAACTGTGGGTAAATATACAGCAACGCGCGCCAATTGTCAACCCACTTTTTTCGCAAAACGCAATTTTTCATGGCAGGGGTTTTTTGAGGGGCTTTTTGCGGGGATTTTTTGCCCTGCTCGAACCTTGCCAACATTTGCGTTTCCCTCGCTTTAGGTGTATACTAATCAGCATAAAGATGGCCGTCAAAAGGAGGAAAAATATGCCCCTTTTACAATATCGCTGCAGGGTATGCAATGCTCTGTTTGACACGCTCATTTCCGTATCTCAAATGCATACCGTCCGTTGCGAGCGTTGTAATGGCGAAGCGGAGCGCGCCTATGAAGGCGCGTGTCTGTTTGGCATGGCCGGCTCTTCCGCGGGACGGGGCGCGTCCTGCACGGGTGATTGCGGGAGCTGCGGCGGCTGTGAAAGCCGTCATGGCAGCGGATGTGACTGCGGCGCCTGTCACTAAGGCATATATGGCATAGGAGGAAACGAATGCCCTTTGTCGAGAAGCTCATCATCAATGGCGGCCGGCGTCTGACCGGCGATGTTCAGGTTGCCGGCGGAAAAAATACTTCCCTGCCCATTCTGAGCGCCGCGCTTTTGTGCGATGAACCGGTATGCGTCGATAACATACCCGATATTGAGGATGTGCATACCCTGCTTGAACTCCTCCGTGGCCTGGGCGCCTTGGCGCAAGTGAGTGGCCACTCGGTTATGATTGATCCCACCCGCCTTCACACAACGCAGCCTTCCTCTGACCTGTGCAAAAAGATGCGCGGATCCTATTATCTGCTTGGCGCGCTGCTTGGCAAGGCCGGTCAAGGCTCCATTCCCTACCCGGGCGGCTGCGACCTTGGCGCGAGGCCCATCGACCAGCATCTCAAAGGGTTTCGCGCGCTGGGCGTGGAAATCGACGACCGTTTCGGCTGGGTGGACGCGAAAGCCGCGAGCCTGAACGGATCAGAAATTTTTTTCGACCTGGTAACTGTCGGCGGTACCATCAACGTCATGCTCGCCGCGGCCCGTGCCAAGGGTAGCACCGTGATCTACAACGCCGCCAAGGAACCGCACGTCGTGGATACCGCCAATTTTCTCAACAGCATGGGCGCGCGCGTCCGCGGCGCCGGCACGGACGTCATCCGCATACGCGGCGTTGACAGGTTGCATGCCTCTACCTATACAGTCATCCCCGATCAGATTGAAACGGGCACCCTGATGATCGCGGCCGCCGCTACGCAGGGCGATGTCGCGATTCACGGCTGTATTCCGGCGCATATGGAATCCCTGACCGCCAAGCTGCTGGAGATTGGCGTCCGCGTAGACGAGGCGGACGATGTGATCCGCATACGTTCCGCAGGCGGGCATCGCGCCGTAAACATCAAGACGCTGGCCTATCCGGGATTTCCAACGGATTTGCAGTCGCCCATGTCAGCGCTGCTGACGACAGCCGTTGGCACGAGCATCATCACGGAAACCATTTTCGACAAGCGATTCCGCCATTTGCATGAAATGGTGCGCATGGGCGCCCGGGCGCGTATCTCTGATTGGACCTCCGTCATTGAAGGGATGCCGCATCTCACGGGCGCGCCCGTCACCGCGAGCGACCTTCGGGCGGGCGCCGCGCTCGTGATCGCCGGCCTCATGGCGGGCGGGAACACGGAGATCAGCAATCCTCAGCATATTGACCGCGGCTATGAAAAGCTGGAAACAAGGCTGCGCTCCCTTGGCGCCGATATCCAGCGTGTCGCGGCGGATTCATAGGGGGCCAAAGGAAAGTTCCTCGTTCCGCGAAAAAATCTCTCGCTCACATGAGCCCATTTTGAACCTGAATGACGATAAAATTTCTGAGCAGCGCCTCGCTCCGCACGCGCTGCATACTCTGATTCAGGAGGGACTCCGTCTTCTTTGGCGCCCATCTTCTTACAAACGATTCGATTTTGGTATGCAGCGAAGGGTCGTCCGCCTCCTCATATAGCGCGAGAAGGTGCGGCGTGGCCGCATAGGGGAAATGGTCGTATTGCGAGAGGTCAAGGGTAGCAAGCGCGCCGCTTTTGTACATCCCGATATTTGCCCGTATGACAATGCCTCCGGTATCCGCGTGCCCCATCGCGATGAACAGCGCGAAGCAGACGGCAAGAGACCATCGTATGACGGGAAAGGCGATCCATTGGCGGGCAATGAGCAGGCAAAATACGATAAACAATACCGCCATAAACCACATCGTATGCAGGCGGAGCAGCGTAAAGCCATACGCGCGAATGTAGAGCCCCATCTTAAAGCACGCCGTTAGGATCAACAGCAGTGTCAACGCGCCCAGGAGGCTTTGCAAGGCGGCGACGATGCGCTGATTGCCATGCGAAAACACCTGAATGCCAACAAAGACGGCGAGGTTAATGATCACGACAGCGCAAAGCTCAAAGAAGCCCTCCCTGGCATATTGGCTGTAAAAACGGGCCGATTGTTGAATTTCCCCGCTTACGATGCCTGCGATGTTCATAGCCTGGACAACGCAGAAGAACAGGTATACCGCGCCGAGCAGCGCCAGGACAGTAGCCGCGGACGCGGCCGGGATCAAGCGTTTTCCGGCCGCCTCAGGCAGTGGCTGGGGGCCTGCCCCGGCGATTCCCCTGAGCATAAAGAGAAGGTAAACCCCCAGCGGCAGAGACAAAAAAAGCTGTAGAAGCGTTTCTTGTTTAAGCGTCTCTATCCATGTTTCAGTGATGTGCCTAAATTCGCTGTCGGCGCTTAGGAGCAGGAAACCAACGGCAAGAAGCAGCGGCACGGAAAAGAGCAAGCCGTACAGGATATATCTGGCGGTGGCGCCGCTTTTTTCATCCTTTCGCAGCCGCTTGCCGGCGCTTTGCGCACCCTGCCACGGCAATGTGAGCGCCGCCCGCCAGACGTCGCGCGGAACATACCGGCCGACAGACGGCTCGATACGCGCGCCTTTAGCGGTCAGCATCCAATAGGGGAGCAGGCAAAGCAGCATGGCCAAGAGAGGCAGGCGGATTTGCGCGTTTTCATACAGCCCGAAGGAAAGCGCCAGCGGCGCGATCAGAAGGAGCATGCCATAGCTTTCACGCATCGGTTTTGCGCCCGTTGACCGGCAATACAAAAGGCATGTGGGCACGAGCAGAAACGCAAAAAGCGCCGTGCCGATGGCCGGGCCACGCCAGAGCGTGTACCGTACCAATAAAAAGCCACACAGCAGCAAAGGCAGAAGATACACGCCCCAATTTTTCGGTTGTTCCTTGTTTCCCATTTGACCGCCTCCTTTAGGGGGGATCATAGCATAAGAAAAACCGGATTGCAATAAAAATTTATCGTATTTCGATAAAAATAGATTGACATACGATTCGTTTCCCTATAGAATGGAATGTAGAAAACAAAGGAGGGTGCTTATGTCGCGCAGAGCGCTGGAGAGATTGCTCAAATTGCTGATCCCGATGGGCGGGGCTTTGCTGTTCTATGCCTGTGTCTGGCTGATCCCTGGTGCGATGCGGTTGATGGCCCTGTATGGCCTGAACTCGAGCCGCTGGTAACGCCTGCCATCCTGTTTGGGTGGGCTGCCGCGCTGCCAATTGGCGCGGCGATGTGCGTCGCGTACCGCATTTTTCACGCCATAGGGCGGGACGCAAGCTTTACCTTCGCAAACGCAAAGCGCATGCGCCTGATCAGCATGCTTGCCTTCGCTGATTTTTTCCTGTTTCTCATCGGGTTTGCCGCCACGCTGCCGGTCAACGCCGCGCATCCCCTGTTCCTGCTGTGTTTCACGCTCGCCGGTTTCCTATGCCTTGCGGCGGCCATTTGCTGTCTGGTATTATCGAAGCTTTTGCGTCAGGCCGCTGAAATGAAAGAAGAAAATGATTTGATGATTTGAGGTGATCGCTTGCTTGTCATCCATATTGACGTGATGCTGGCGCTACGCAAGATGAACGTCACCGAGCTTTCCGAGCGTGTAGGCATTACAATGGCCAACCTCTCCATTCTCAAAAACGGCAGGGCGAAGGCCATCCGTTTTACGACGTTGGAAAAAATATGCGAGGCGCTTCAATGTCAGCCCGGAGATATACTGGAATACCGGAAGAATGAGTAAAAGGGAAAAAGGAACGGGTGCGGATACTTGATGGACAAGGCGGTCGATGTTTAAAAGCCTCCCATTCAGGAAAAGCTTTATACATCACTTTCATAAAGGGAGGTAAACAGATGAATGCTTTGATTCCCTTCTGGGACGGTTTTGCGCCGGGGTATCCGCTGTGGGATACAGCCTTGGCCGACACGCTCTTTGGACGCCAAGACGGCCGCGGCAGCGGTTTTCGCGCGGAAGTGCGCGAGGAGGACGAGCGCTATGTCGTGCGCGCGGAGATGCCGGGCGTGGATCCGGACCGCATTGGCGTCTCCGTGGAGCGCGGGGTGCTTACCATTGCCACGGATGTGGAGGAGGCGCATAACGAGGGAGACGCGTACGCGCGGCGCAACGGCCATTACCACCGTTCCTTCCATTTGGAAGGAATCGACGAGGAGGCCATTAGCGCGGAGGCGCGCCATGGGATACTGACCGTATCCCTGCCCAAAAAGCGGGAACGCGACGGGGCAAAGCCGCGGAGGATTGAAGTGAAGTAGCGGGTCGCTTGCGGGAAGGAAGTCGGAGCGCGGAAACGCCAGGGGGCTCCGCTCCGCCCCTCTTCCTATGTGTTGCCGTTCAGGCCGCTTTTGCCAAGCTTCCAATGCTTATAGCACAGGCCGATGTAGGTGATGACCTCTTCTTTCCTGCCCGTGTCGATGAGCACCTGCTCGCCCTCCTTAACGACGCGGCCCTTGCGGTCCACACGCGTGTTCATGGTGGCCTTGGCGCCGCACCAGCAAAGGCTCTGCTCCAGCTCTGTGAAGGAATCCGCGAAGCGGAGCAGCGCGCTGGAGCCGGGGAAGAAGTTGCCCAGAAAATCCGTTTTGAGGCCGTAGCAATGGATTTCAAGCTTGTCCGACATGTCCGCCAGCTCGACGACCTGGGACTCGGTGAGGAACTGCGCCTCGTCGATGAACACATGCTCCAGCGGATTGGGCTTGCGCGTTTCCAGCCAGAGGAGCTGCTCGCGCACGCTATGATCCGGCGCGAGCACAATATCCGCGTGGCCCTCCAAGCCAATACGGGAGTGGACGATGTCCACTCCCTTTCGCGTGTCAATAGCGGGCTTGATGAGCGCGCAGGAATAGCCCTGCACCCGGTAGTTATACCGCTGCATGAGCAGCATGGCTGACTTGGAGGAACCCATGACCCCGAAATAAAAGCGCAGCATGATCAATGCGACCGCATGCAACGCGGCGCACGCGGTTGGGAGGATGGCGCGATGCTCCCCTTTGAGCTTTTGCGGGTTTGTTCTGGCAGCATGATGCCACTCCTCTCTCAAGCGTTTAGACTATTTTGTCAAATATGAAGCCAAAGAACAACTGGTCCATGAGGATCAAAAGACCCAGCGCGGCGGTATACAGGCCGAACCATTTGAGGCCCGCGCGCGTGATGAGGCGCAGCATCCAGCGGATGGCGAAGTAGCCGCTTATCGCGGCGGCAATCATCCCCAGGATCGCCGCCGTCCAGCCGCCCTCAAACGCGGCGCCGCCGGCATCGATGAAATCCTTGAGCTTAAACACGAGCGAGCCCAGGATCGCCGCCGCGCTCATCATGAAGGAAAACTTAGCCGCGGTTTCCCGCGTCACGCCCGTGGCAAGGCCCCCGACAATGGTAGAGCCTGAGCGGGAGACGCCGGGCACAATGGCTACCGCCTGCATGATGCCCATGCTCAGGGCTTGGCGGTAGGCCATGTCCTCTATACCCGAGCGGCGGTGTTTGCCGCCCCTGCCCGCGCGGGCCGCGAGCGAATCGGAGCTGGCGAGCAAAACGGAGGTAATAAGAAAGCTAACGCCCAGGAACCAGCCGCCAAACGCCTTTTCGATCAGGGAACCCAGGAAAACCGCGGCGACAATCGCCGGCAGCGTCGCAACGATCAGCAGGCGCACGGGCTTGCTTGTGAACAGATGCCGTACCATCTGTACCCAGTCTTTCCAAAAAATGAACAGCACGGCCACAAGCGAGCCGATGTGTAAGAGAATCTCGAGCAGCAGGCCGGTTTCGGGCATGCGCATTAATTTTTGCAGCAGCACCAAATGGCCTGAGGAGGAAATGGGCAGAAATTCCGAGAGCCCCTGCACAAGGCCCAGCACGATTGTTTTGATCATTCTCTTGCCTCCTCAAGCGTCAGTATTGTTTAAACCGTGTCCAGATATCGTTATACAGGAGCTGCGCGTCGCCCACATCTTGGATGAACTCCGTCTTGCCCAGTATTTCCGCGGGGATATAGAGGGCAGGGTTTGACTTGAATTCCGCCGAGAGGAGAGGGTCCGCCGCACGGTTGCAGTTGATATACGCCTGCTGCTCCGCGATGTTGACCGCGATCTCCGGGCGGAGGAGGAAATTGAGGAACGCGTGCGCGTTTTGAGGGTGCGGGGCGTTCGCGGGGATGAACAGGCTGTCAATGCCAAAGCCCATGCCTTCCTCCGGATAGGCTACCATGAGATCCGGACGCTCCGCCAGCGCCCAGACGACGCCGGGGGTAAACATGTAGCCGATGGTGGCCTCGCCCGAGATCATGGCCTGGTGGGGGGTGCTGTAATCCAAAAGGCGGATGTTGGGCTTTAAGCCCTTAAGCTTTTCCTCAGCGGCGGCAAGCTCGCCCGGGTCAGTCACGTTGAAGCTATAGCCCATGGCCTTGAGCGTGATGCCGATGACGTTGCGGGCGTCGTCCATGATGACAAGGCTGTCCTTGAGGCTTTCGTCCCAGAGGCTGTTGTAGCCCGTGATGGGGATCGTCACGTATGCGGGGTCGTATATGATCAAGGGAGTGCCCGCGACATAGGGGACGGTATATTCGTTTTCAGGATCGTAAAATTGGCATTGGAACACAGGGTCAATGTTCTCCCAATTGGAAAGGAGGGATTTGTCCAGCGAAAGAAGCAGGCCTTCATTCCTCGCGATGTCGATGATGTAGTCGCTGGCCAGAACGATATCATACGAGCCGGCTTTATCCGCCTGCAGCTTGATGAGCATCTCTTCATTGGAATCAAAATAGTTGTAGTTCACGCGAATACCGGTTTCCCGCTCAAAGGGCTCGAGAATCATGGGCCCATTCACATAATCGGCCCACGTGAGGATGTTGAGAACCTTTTCCTCCTGGGCATGGGCAAAGGCTGGCAGGATGAGCAGCAGGGCCAGCAGCAACGGGAGCATGCGCTTCATTGGGGTACCTCCTCAAAAATAAAATAGGCGGCAGGCAGACTGTCCGAAGGCTGTTTTGCGGGCAGTTTTTCTTTTCGTTCCTCTCCCCTTCAACCGCGGGAACAAACCTCAACCGCGCGCGATCCGTATTCGTTCATGCGGCGGCCTTGGACCGGATCCACTGGGAGATGGCCACGAAGAGGAACACCACGCCGAGCATCAAGGTGCACAGCGCGTTGATCTCGGGGGAGACGCCCACCTTGAGGCTGGAATACACCTTCAGCGGCAGCGTCTGCGCGCCGGGGCCCGTGACGAAGAAGCTGATGATCACATCGTCAAAGGACATGGCGAACGCGAGCAGCACGCCCGCGAGCACGGCGGGGAAAATCAAAGGCAGGGTCACGTCCCAAAACACGCGGGCAGGCGATGCGCCCAAATCGCGCGCGGCTTCTTCCAGCACCGGATCAATGCCCGCGATGCGCGCCTTGACAATGATAAATATATAGGGGATGCAGAACGTGATATGCGCGAGCAGCAGCGTGAGCATTCCAAGACGGAGGCCGACAAAGGAAAACGCGGCCAACAGCGACATGCCCAGCACGATTTCCGGAATGAGGATGGGCACGGTCGACATACCCTCCATAAAGCCCTGCAGGCGAAGGTGTTTGCGCGCCAACGCCACGGCGGCCAGCGTGCCCAGCACCGCGGAAGCGGCGACCGAAGCAAGGGCCAGCCGGAGCGAGTTGAAGAGCGTGGAGGCTATTTCCGTGTTGCCGAAGAGCTGCCTGTACCAGTCAAGCGTAAGGCCTGTCAGAATGCCCGCGTTTTTGGAGGGGCTAAATGAATACAGGATCACGATCAAGATCGGCAGGTACAAAAACAAGAGCACCGCCGTGATAAAAACGATACGGAGGCGGTTTTTGACGCGGGTCTGGGCGGGCTTGCACCGTGTGTTTCGCATGGTTTCTCCCTCAATGCCGTTATTGGCCTGGCGGTAGGGCGTCCAGCCGGTATTCCCTGCAAAGCATACTACAAATCACAATGACCTTGTGGCTTTTCAAAACAGCTGCGTTTCCCCGCCGGTGCGGCGCTGCAGCCATAGCGTTAGGGCGGTGAGCAGGAGCAGCGCCACGGCCAGCGCGGCGCCGAAGGGGGTGTTGCGCGCGCGCAGAAGCTGGTCCTGAATCAGGTTGCCGATGAGGATGGTCTTGCTCCCGCCCAGCAGGTCGGAGAGGAAGAACATGCCCATGCTGGGAACAAAGGTAAGGGTCAGGCCGGACATAACGCCCGAGAGCGTCAGCGGCAGCGTAACGGTAAGGAAAGCACGGGTTGGCGACGCGCCCAAATCGCGCGCGGCCTCTACCGTGCACCAGTCCATGCGCTCAATGGCTGTGTAGCACGGCAGGATCATGAACGGGAGCAACGTATAGACAAATCCAAGCAGCACCGCGCCTTCCGTGTACAAGAGCTTGAGCGGGCGATCAATCACGCCAAGCCATTTCAGGAAGGCGTTCAAGGGGCCGTTGGCCTTGAGGAGGATCATCCAACCATAGGTACGGATGAGCGCGCTGGTCCAGAAGGGAGCCATGACCAGAATCATGAGAAGCGTGCGGTAGGCCGGTTTTGCCCGGGCCATGCAATAGGCGAACGGATAGCTGATCAAGGAGACGATCAGGCAGGTGAGCGCGGCTGTCCTCAGCGAGTCGCCGAACACCTTGAGGTAGGTAGGATCAAAAATCTTCCGGTAGTTGGATAGCGTCAGCGTGTCCGTGACACCCCAAGTGGCGCCGCGCGCAAAAAACGACACGCCCAGCACGTACAGAAGCGGCAAACCGACAAACAGCACGGCCCAGACGTATAGCGGAATGCATAGCAGCGTCTTTTTCGTTCGTTTTGTACGCATGGCCGGCCTCATAGAACGACGGCGGCGGTTTTCTCGTTCCACCAGACGAAAACAGAGTCGCCGGGCTCAATATCCTTACGCGTTTGGCTTACGGCGGTCATACGTTGGCCGTCCGAAAGCTCTACCGTGGAGCGCAGCGAGCCGTTGGCAAAGCGATATTCCACCAGCGTAGCAGGCAAATGCCATTGTGACACGGGCGCTTCCTTCGCAATTTGCAGGCGCTCCATGCGCAGGCAGAGCGCGGCCGGATCCCCAGGCCGGGCTTTTTTCTCCGGCGGAAATACCGCAGGGAACGACTGCCCGACGCTGGCAAGGATTTCTTGCGAGGTCCCATTATACTTCACGCCTGCCAAAGAAAGCGCGGCGGAACCCTCTACCATGCACTCCAGCAGATTTGTCTGCCCGATGAAGGCGGCCGCAAAGCGCGTGGCGGGGTGCTCATATATCTCCTCCGGCGTGCCGATCTGCTCAAACTGGCCGTCGCGCATCAAAGCGACGCGGTCGGACATGTTCAGGGCTTCTTCCTGGTCGTGCGTGATATAAATGAAGGTAATGCCCAGCGACTCCTGCAGGGCTTTCAGCTCCGTCTGCATCTGGCGGCGCAGCTGGAGGTCGAGCGCGCCCAGCGGTTCATCCAGCAACAGAATTTGCGGGGCGAGCACGACGGCCCGAGCGATTGCCACACGCTGGCGCTGGCCGCCGGACAGGCTGTCAGGCGACCGCTTTTCAAACCCTTCCAATTGAACGAGGCGAAGCATCTCATCGACCTTTTTCTTCATTTGACGCTTCTCCATGCCGCGTATGCGCAGGCCGTAACCGATGTTTGCCGCGACGTTCATATGGGGGAAAAGCGCGTAATTTTGGAACACCGTGTTGACGTCGCGCGCCTCAGGCGGTATATGCGTGACATTCTGCCCGCCCAGCAGCACGCGGCCGGAGGTTGGCGACTCCAACCCGGCGATGATGCGCAGGGTCGTTGTTTTGCCGCAGCCTGAAGGGCCCAACAGCGTTAAGAACTCGCCCGCAGGCACGTCAAGGGTGATGCCGCGCAGGATCTCGCCGTTTCCAAAGTCTTTATAGATCTCCTCAAGCCTCAGTATGCTCATTGATTCTCCAATCAGGGATGTGGAGGGATGATCGCGTAATTCACGAATGGCCGGAAGGTATTCCCCCTCAAATAGGATACCCATTGACCCCACAAGCTACGGGCGACCGGAAACCTGCCCAACGCATTCTTGACCTTTTTCATCAAGTATAAGGCTGCGATGGGCGTATGTCAACTATAATTCGAAAGCGAATGGTAGGCAAACAGGATTATGCGGCAATAGAAATTTTTTCCGCAAAGTATGAGCGGGCACAGAAAAATGCTTGACAAAGTGACCATGATCCGCTACACTACAACCTGTCGCTTGTGGTGATGCGTTGATCCGCGGGGTGTAGCGCAGCCTGGTAGCGCACGTGCTTTGGGAGCATGGGGCCGGGGGTTCAAATCCCTTCACCCCGACCAGACACGACCCCTTGGTCAAGAGGCCTAAGACACCGCCCTTTCACGGCGGTAACAGGGGTTCGAATCCCCTAGGGGTCGCCATTTAACGATCACGGTGCGGCGACAGGGAATGGGCCTTTAGCTCAGTTGGTCAGAGCGGCCGGCTCATAACCGGTTGGTCCGGGGTTCGAGTCCCTGAAGGCCCACCAGAGTTGGCCCGGTAGTTCAGTTGGTTAGAATGCCAGCCTGTCACGCTGGAGGTCGAGGGTTCGAGCCCCTTCCGGGTCGCCACTTTCCCTGTGTATGGCCTATATAGGCAAAACTGCCGGATATGCCGGTGTAGCTCAATTGGCAGAGCAGCTGATTTGTAATCAGCAGGTTGGGGGTTCAAGTCCCTTCACCGGCTCCAAAGATTGAGCGCTATGACAATTATGGATGGGTTCCCGAGTGGCCAAAGGGAGCAGACTGTAAATCTGCCGTCGCAGACTTCGGTGGTTCGAATCCACCCCCATCCACCAGGTTTTATCAGGGTATAAGCGGTATGCGGGAATGGCGGAATTGGCAGACGCGCTAGATTCAGGTTCTAGTGAGCAATACGCTCATGCAGGTTCAAGTCCTGTTTCCCGCACCAAATCAAAGGACAAACTTTGATAAAACAAAAATCGCCCCACGTGGGCGGTTTTGTTTCACCCGAATTTGCGAAAGGCCATGTGACGAGCTACTTTCGGGTATTTTTCCGTTTTCGTAATGGCGCCGATACGAGCGGCAAGTGACTATATTTAGCTCTCCGTAATGTAACGTGAGTTCGACGATTAAGAACAGGGAAGAGCGGGGAAGGAGTGAAGGTCATGGAGATGCAAGGAAGGTTTTTTAGGGAGGAAGGA
>WRGP01000245.1 GCA_009787135.1 Bacillota bacterium
GGGCGTGGAGGCCAGCCTGTGCGACGTGTGGGCCAGGGGCGGGGAAGGCGGCGAGGCGATGGGCCGCGCCGTGCTGCGCGCCTTGGAGACGCCCGCCGGCTTTCGTTTTACCTACGCGGACGGGCTGCCGCTGCGGGATAAGATCAGCGCGGTGGCCACGCGCGTCTATGGCGCCAGGTCCGTCGCGTGGGGCGGCGGGGTGCTTCAGCAGCTTACAAAGCTGGAGGCCGAAGGCTGCGGGGGTATGCCGGTTTGCATCGCCAAGACACAGTATTCTTTCAGCGACAATCCAAAGCGCCTGGGCGCGCCGGAGGATTTTGACCTTTTGATTCGAAGCGTGCGGCTGTCGCGCGGGGCGGGTTTTGTCGTGGCCTTCGCCGGGGATATGATCGCCATGCCCGGCCTGCCGCAACGCCCTGCCGCAAGCGGCATGGATGTTCGCGAAGACGGCGAAATCATTGGGCTCTTCTGATGGAAAGCGCGTATCTTGCGTATGTGCGGGCGTATTTGGCCGGGCATCATGCGGACCGGGACGACGTGCCGGGCCGGCGGTTTCGTTCGCGTGCGGAGCATATCCGCCGCGTGGCCGTATGGACGGAGCGGCTGATGGCGCGGAGCGGAGTGGGAGAGGCGGACGCAAGTGTCCTGCGCCTGGCCGCGGCGTTCCATGACGCGGGGTACGCGCGTGGGGCGGAGCGGCATGGCTGTCACGGCGCGGATATCCTGCGCGAATACGCCGCGCGGCAGGGCTTGGAGGCCGGGCTCGTGGAACGGGCGGCGTTTCTGGTGGCGGAGCATTCCAATAAGCAACAATGGCTGCATAGGGCGGACGCGCCGTGTGACCTCGTGCTGCTGATGGAGGCGGACCTGCTGGACGAGGAAGGCGCCATGGGCCTTGTGCGCGACTGCATGAACGCGGGGGAGCAAGGCGCCAAAGGCTACGAGGACGCGTACGCGTGCATGCGGCGCTATGAGCCCCAAAGGCTTTGGGCAAACCCGATGGTGACGCCTTTGGCGCGCGAGCTTTGGACGCAGAAACAGCGGCTCATCGCGGAATTTATGGCCGCGTTTGCGTATGATCTGGGTGCGCGGGAGGGGGAGACGCTAGGGGGCGCTGCCCGCTAGGCCCGCCGCCAATCAAAAACGGCGGAGGCCGGTTTTCATACGGAGCGGCGCTTGCGCCGCGGCAATATGAAAAACCGGGCCGGCGCCCCTTTTGCTTCCTTCGCGCGTTTGCCATGAGAGGGGAGGTGCGGCATATGGATCCCAAGGAGTTCACCGCCTTTCTTGGCGTGCTGGAGCGCCTTAAGTGTACTACGCGCCATTCGTGGACGAGCACGGGCCGGCATGAGACGGTGGCCAGCCATAGCTGGCGGTTGGCCGCGATGGCGTATTTGATCCGGGATGAAATGCCGGACGTGGACTTTGACAGGGTGCTGCTGATGTGTTTGGTGCATGACTTTGGGGAGGCTGTCACAGGGGACATTCCCTCGTTCCTCAAAAGCCGCGCGGACGAGGCGGCGGAGGCGGCTGCCGTGGATGGCATGCTCGGTATGCTGCCCGCGGGGCGGCGTGAGGCGCTCGCGGCCCTGTTTGCGGAGATGGACGCGCTTCAAACACCGGAGGCGCGCGTGTTCAAGGCCTTGGACAAGCTGGAAGCTGTGCTGCAGCATAACGAAGCGCCGCTGTCCACGTGGCTGCCGCTGGAATACGAACTGCAATTGACCTATGGCGCTGAGGAAGCGGAGGAATTTCCATTTTTGAAGGCGCTGCGCGGGCAGATCGCGGCGGATACAAAACAAAAGATCGCGGGCGGTGAACGGTGATTGTTTGCAAAGCGCGCTTGACATATGGAACAAAATGGATTATCCTGCAAAGCGTGCGCTGCGGGAAGGGACGCGTATGAAGACGAGAATTGCTGAGTTGCGAAAGCAGCAAAAGATATCGCAGGAGCAGCTGGCGCTGAAGGTGGGCGTGACCAGGCAGACCATCACGTCCATTGAGGTGGAGAAGTACATCGCTTCGCTGCCGCTCGCGTACAAGATCGCGCATTTCTTTGGGCTGACGATCGAGGAGGTCTTTGATTTTTCAGAAGTGGAGATGTTTTGACATGGCAGAGAAGGGCATGACGGCATTTAAAGAAAGCCTGCGGCGCCGCGTGTGGTTTTGCGCGGCGGGCTGCGCGGGCGCGGTGATGCTGGCGGTCGCGCTGTTTGCATGGGTCAAGCCGCCCGATATGGACGAGCACTTGCGCGGTTTTATTCAAGGCATGCAGGCGGGCATGCTGAGCTGTGCGTTTGCGTTCTTTCTTTTGACAGGCATCCGCTGCCGGCGGGCCTTGATGGAGGCGTCGCGCTTGAAAAGGATCTACATCGCGGAGAATGATGAGCGGCGCCGCATGATCCGCGATAAAATCGGCAGCGTGAGCTTTCTTTTCATGATGATCGTGCTGACAGTAGCCACGGTGATATTTGGGTATTATGATAAAACCGTTTTTTTCACCCTGCTGGGGGTGACGCTCTTTGTGTCGATGACGAAGGTGGGGATGAAGCTGTACTACCAAGGGAAGTATTAGGGACGCATAGCGCTAACGTAGGTTCGACGAATTTTGCCCGATGGCCTCAGCGGCAGGACAGAGGGACGCCCAAGAGGCGTCCCCACGAAACGCTAATCCCAATTCCCTGTGCTCCAGGAAGGTTTTTCTTTGCCGCTTTCTTTTCCCCCAGAGAAGCAAGCGGGCGTCCTCTACGGTTCCTTTTCCATTCCAAACTCAAACATAATCACAAAATTTTCATCGCCCTCTGTGGCCGCGTTGAGCGTCTCGCGGACAGCGCCGATAAAATCCTCCTGCGCAAAGCCGATCGTATCGATAGTTCCTCTCCTGTCCGGCTTCACTTCGCAAAAGAAGATCGTATCCGGGGCAAAGACCGTGTCGGTTTCCGCGGTGAAATAGCGCAGGGTGTCGTCCTTAAGGGCGATGCCAATGTATTTGCAGGCAAGATATGTGTCCGTGTTATGGAAGGTTAGAAGCACCATGGCGCTATTCTCCCCGGGCGATTGGAACGAAACGTCAAATATATCGTTTGATTCAAGCCCCGACGCTTTCGCGAGGGCCGCGTATTGATCCATAACCCCATCATCCTCTTCCCACGCGGGAAACACATAGGTGTCTTTAGAATTCATTTGTATGTCGATGATTTTGCGGATGACCGATAGGTTCCAAACCATGCGCGGGAAACCCATGGCCTCGTCGCTTTGCGCAAGAATCATCTCTTTGAGGGCCTCCGCATATTCCTTCAAAACATAGGCGGGCAAAACACGCTGTTCAAAATCATACCGGATCGATTCGCCGGGGCCGGGGCTGCCATAGCTATCCTGCAGCGCCTGCATGTCATTTTCAGACAGCTCGCTATAAGGGTGCGCGCTGCCGTCATCTCCCGCCGCTTCCGCCGCAAAGGCGGCGGAAGCGGCGAATACAAAGGCCATGCATATAAGGACTGATACCATTTTCGCGACATTGCTTTTCATACGGCTATCTCCTGTTTTGTTCATATAATCCGCCGCTCTGGCGCACCAGCGTCGATAGCTCCACGACGCGGCCGCCGACATCCTCCGCCAGGAGGGGCTGCAAGAGATCCAGAATCATCCGCTCGTCCGCGGCGCCGGCAAACTCGCTGCCCGAGAGCAGCTGGCCAAAGGCCGCGATCGCGGCGGACAGGTTGAAGTCCGCGTTTGGCGTGTCCGTATACGCGTCCTGCCCAACAGCCTGCACGATTTCCGTGGAGGTATCGCCGTCAGGCCGCTTGTAGCGCACGTGGACGGTCGCGTAGTCGCCGCTGTCTGAGATGGCGGGCTTCTGGTAGGTTAAATTGCTGGCGGGTAATTCGCCCGCACCCGCGGGGATGAGCTCATAGAGCGCCGTGACGCCATGGCCGGAGCCCATCTCGCCGCCGTCCTTGGTATCGTCCGCGAAGTCCTCGTTGTTCAGCCTGCGGCTTTCATAGCCGATGAGCCGGTAGCCTTCCACCACAGCGGGGTTGAATTCCACCTGCAGCTTGACATCCTTGGCAATGGTGACGAGGGTCGCGCCCATCTCCTCCACGAGCGCGCGGCGAGCCTGGTGGATGGTATCGATGTACGTGGCGTTGCCGTTGCCATGTTCGGCCAGCGCCTGCATCTTGTTGTCCTTCAGGTTGCCGTAGCCGTAGCCGAGCACGGTGAGGAAGATGCCGTCGCCGCGCTTGCTTTCAATCAGGCGAATGAGGTCGCTCTCGGAGTTAACGCCGATGTTAAAGTCGCCGTCCGTGGCAAGGATCACGCGGCTGTTCAGGCCCGGCGCTTTGTACCGCGCCGCGATTTCGTAGGCGGTCTCAATGCCTTTGGCGCCGGCCGTGCCGCCGCCCGCCGTAAGCTCCGCGATGGCGGCGAGCAGCTTGGCCTTTTCATCGCCGCGCACGCCCTCCAGCACAACCTGCGCGTTGCCCGCGTAGGTGACGATGGAGACGCGGTCCGCGCGCCCCAATTGCTCCACGAGGAGCGAAAAGCTGCGCCGTACCAGCGGAAGCTTGTCAGGCATGTTCATGCTGCCGGAGGTATCGATGAGGAACACGAGGTTGGAGGCGGGCACGTTGTCCTTTTCGATAGCCCGTGCCTTCAGGCCCACGCGCAGGAGCAGGTGGCCCGGGTTCCAGGGGCAGGCCGCGACCTGCGTGGTGACGGCGATGGGATCCTCGCCGGCCGGCATGGCGTCGTCATAGTGGAAGGCGTTGATCATCTCCTCAATGCGCACCGCGTCCGGGGTAATTTTTTCCTGGTGCAGGATCATGCGGCGGATGTTTGTGTAGGCCGCGGTATCCACATCCGCGGCAAAGGTGGAGAGCGGGCTTGTTAAGGCGGAGATAAAGCCGGGGTCATTCAGGGGCGCGTATTCGTCATAGGTGGTTTCTTCCCATTCTCCGGATTTGTTGTCAAGCATCGTGCCGCCTGCCGGCGCTGGCATGCGCTCCAATCTCGGCTCCGCTCCGTTCACATCGGCGGATTCGTTGAAGGGGTTGGGCAGGGGCGCCGGCGTGGTGCTGCGGACGGGTGTCCGGGTCGGCTGGGCCTCCATCCGTTCCACCATGAAGCGCCGGGCAAGATAGTAGTCTACCATGGCTTGACAGCCGGTCAAGGCCAGCAGGCTTATGGCCAAGAGCAACAGGCATAATTTCCGTTTCAAGAGATTCACGCTCCTTTCCGTTTGCTATTTGGACGTATAAACCGCGCAAAAGTTCCCATAAATTGGAAAAAATTTTGCTTTGAAAAAGACAGGCGGGCACATTGCAAAATAAACCATAAAACGCGCCCGGAGACGGGAAAAATTGCATTTATACCCGTAACTATTGCAAATAACATACATTTCGATTATACTATGGGGTAACACCAAATCAAAGGAGATGTTTCGGAATGAAGAAATTGCTGGCGCTCTCACTGGTTCTTTTGCTCGCCATACCATTCGTCGCCATGGCCGAGTCCGCCGAGCCGATCAAGATCGGCATTTTTGAGCCCCTCACCGGTTCCAAGGCAGCCGGCGGCGAGATGGAGTATAGGGGCATTCAGGTCGCGCACGCGCTTGTGCCCGAGGTGCTCGGCCGCCCGATCGAGCTGGTCCCGGTAGACAACAAGTCAGACGACGTGGAGGCCGCGACGGCCGCCAGCCGCCTGGTGGAGGCCGAAAAGGTCGACATCGTGATCGGAAGCTGGGGATCCTCCCTGTGCATCGCGGCCGGCCCGTCCTTTGAAAAGGCGCAGACGCCCGCCATCGGCACGTCCTGCACCAATCCACAGGTTACGCTGGGCAACGAATACTATTTCCGCGTCTGCTACCTGGACGACTTCCAGGGCACGCTGCTGGCCAACTACGCCAAGACCAATCTGGGCGCCAAGACCGCGGCGATCATCTGCGACATCTCCAACGTATACGCGATCGGCCTGCGCAACTATTTTCTGGAAGCGTTTGGCGAGGAGAATATCGTGGCCGAGGCGTACTTTAACACCGGCGACCAGGAGTTTTCCGCCCAGATCACCGCGGTCATGGACAAGAATCCGGACGTCATCTTCATGCCCTCCGACTTTACGGAGCCGGGCCTGATCATGAAGCAGGCGCGCGATCTGGGGTACGCGGATATCCTGTTCCTGGGCGGCGACACGTGGGAGACGGAAGCGATCATCGACATCGGCGGGGCCGCGGTGGAAGCGTGCCGTTTTACCACCTTCTTTGACGCGGACGCGGAGCCGTCGGAAGAGTCGGCCGTTTTCCTGGCCAAGTATGAGGAGATGTTCGGCGGCAAGCCCAAGAGTTCGGTGACGGCGCTGGGCTATGACGCGTATATGGCCGCTGTCAAGGCGATTGAGGCGGCGGGCACCACGGACGGCCCGGCGGTACAGGCGGCGCTTTGCGCCCTGACCTTTGACGGCGTGACCGGCCGGATCGCCTTTGACGGGAACGGCGACGCGATCAAGAACAAGGCCATTATCAAGACCGTGGAAGAGGGCGCGTTTAAGTACATCGACACGGTTGTCATTGAATAGAAACGATACGAAAGGGGGCGGGTGCATGCCCGCCCCCTCCTTTTCGTTATTGGATGGTTTTCTTTTTTGAATTTCACACAGGACGGTGATGCTCGTGAACTGGCCCATGCTTATCCAGCAGGTTGTCAACGGTCTGACGGTCGGATGCCTGTACGCGCTCATAGCCATTGGCTATACCATGGTCTACGGCATCCTCAGGCTCATTAATTTCGCCCATGGTGATATCTTTATGATGGCGATGTATTTCGCGTTTTTCGGCATCACCGTCTTTTTGATCCCGTGGTGGGCCGTGATGCCGCTGGTGGTTGTGGTGACCACGGCGCTGGGCGTGCTCATTGAGCAGGCGGCCTACAAGCCGCTGCGGGAAGCGCCGCGCATCTCGCTGCTCATCTCCGCGATTGGCGTGAGCTATCTGTTGGAAAACCTGGCGACCGTACTGTTTACGGGTATACCGCGATCGTTCCCGTCCGTGCCGCATTTTACGGAAATGGTTATTGTAGGCCAGGTGCGCATCCAGTGGCTTGGCTTTTGGGTGCCGCTCATCGTATTGGCGCTGGTCGTCGGCCTGATGTTCATCGTGCACCGCACGAAGACCGGCATGGGCATGCGCGCGGTAAGCAAAGACATGGAGACCGCCAAGCTCATGGGCGTTCACATCAACAGGATCATCGCCACGACGTTTGGCATAGGGTCCGCGCTGGCCGCCGTGGGCGCGATGCTCTGGGGCATGAAGTACCCGCAGATGCAGCCGTATGTGGGCGTCATGCCGGGGCTCAAGTGCTTTATCGCGGCGGTCATCGGCGGCATCGGCAATATCACGGGCGCGATCATCGGCGGCATTCTGCTGGGCCTGTTGGAGATTCTGATCGTGTATTTCTTTCCGGGGCTGTCCGGCTATAAGGACGCGTTCGCGTTTATCGCGCTGATTCTCATCCTGCTGCTCAAACCCACCGGCCTGATGGGCGAAGTGGTTACGGACAAGGTATAAGGGAGGCGGGCATATGGCGGAAAAGAAATTTACGGGCGTTGCGGCCCGCATGACCCCGCGCCGGGGGCGCGATCTAACCTTGTCCTGCGCGGCCATCGCGGCCATCCTTCTCTTTACGCACTTTGCGATGCAGGGCTTTATCCTCGACGCGTATCTTGTGCGCATCCTCAACATGTGCGCGACATACGCGATCCTTGGGCTTTCCATGAACCTGGTGAACGGGTTTACGGGCCTGTTTTCCCTGGGGCAGGCGGGGTTTATGGCGGTCGGCGCGTATGTGACCACCATCCTGTTCCTCTCGCCGGAGGCGAAGGGAGCGCTTTTTTACCTGAAGCCCATGGAGCCTTTTTTGCAGGCGATCCAGCTACCCTTCTGGCTGTCGCTGCTGGTCGCGGGCCTGGTGTCGGCGCTGGCCGCTTTCCTGATCGGCTTCCCGTGCCTGAGGCTTCGCGGCGATTATCTGGCTATCGCCACGCTGGGCTTTTCGGAAATCATTCGCGTGCTGTTTACCAACATGCAGACGGTCACGAACGGCGCGGTGGGGCTTAAGGGCATACCGCCGGTGGTGAACCTGTGGTGGTCGTTTGGGATCATGGCGCTGGTGATTGTGTTTATCCGCCGGCTCATGCGCACCAGCTACGGCCGGGCGTTCAAGGCGATACGGGATGACGAGGTCGCGGCGGAAAGCATGGGTATCTCGCTCTTTAAGCATAAGATGATGTCCTTCGTGCTCTCCGGGTTCATCGCGGGGCTGGGCGGCGGCCTGATCGCCAGCATCGTGGGGTCCATCAATCCGCTGCAGTTCCGGTTCATCCTCTCCTACGATATTTTGATGATCGTCGTCCTGGGCGGCATGGGCAGCGTGTCAGGCACGGTGGTGGCCGCGTTCCTCATTACGGCGGCAAAGGAATGGCTGCGCTGGCTGGATAACGGGTTCTCGCTGGGCCTGTTTCGGGTGCCCGCCATCGCGGGCATGCGCATGGTGGTGTTCTCCGTGCTGCTGATGCTGGTGATCCTCTTCTACCGGCAGGGACTTTCCGGCGGGAAGGAATTTTCATGGCAGGCGTTGATTGATTTCCTCGGGAAGCCGGCCCGGCGGGATTTGAAGCGGGAGGAAGGGGGGAAGAAAACATGAGCATCCTCCGGTGCGAAAACCTGGTCATGCGCTTTGGCGGCGTGACAGCGGTGGACGATTTTTCTCCCCATGTGGACCCTGGTGAAATCGTGGCGGTGATCGGCCCCAACGGCGCGGGCAAGACCACGGCCTTCAACATGATCACCGGCGTGTATAAGCCGGCGTCCGGCAGGGTTTTTCTCGAGCAGGACGGGCAGGTGACCATGCGCGATATCACGGGCATGCGGCCGGACAGGGTAGCGGCCCTGGGAATCGCGCGCACGTTTCAAAATATCCGCCTTTTCAAATCGCAGACCGTGCTGGAGAACGTGCTGATCGCCTGCCACGTGCGGGTGAGGTCCGGCCTGTTTGGCGCGGAAATCAGCTGGCCGCGCTACTATTTGGAAGAGCGGGCTATGCGTGAGCGGGCCATGGCGCTGCTGGAGCGCGTGGGGCTTCAAGATGCCGCGGGCGAAATGGCGACATCGCTGCCCTACGGAAAGCAGCGCCGCCTCGAGATCGCGCGCGCGCTGGCGACCCAGCCCAAGCTCTTGCTGCTGGACGAGCCGGCGGCTGGTATGAACCCCAAGGAGACCGAGGATTTGACGCGGTTCGTGTACGACCTGCGCGGGCAAATGAACTTGGCGGTTTTGATGATTGAGCATCATATGCAGATCGTCATGGATATTTCCGACCGCATTTACGTCCTGGACTACGGGCGGACCATTGCCCAAGGCACGGCGGCCGCGGTGCAGGCGAACCCGGCCGTTATTGAGGCGTATCTGGGGGTGGAGGAAGCATGAGCAGCATTTTGCGCATCGAGGACCTGAAGGCGAACTATGGCGGCATTGAGGCGCTCAAGGGCATTTCTTTTGATGTGGAGGAGGGCGCGATCATCACGCTCATCGGCGCGAACGGCGCGGGAAAGTCCACAACGCTTCGCGCGATATCCAGCCTGGTAGCGGCCTCGTCCGGCGCGATTGAATACCGGGGTGAGGACATTACCGGCATGGACACGCGGCTGATTGTAGAGCGCGGGCTGGTGATGGTGCCTGAGGGGCGGCGCGTGTTTCCCAACCTGACGACGCTGGAGAACCTTAAAATAGGCGCGTATCTTCGTAAGGATGAAAAGGGGATCGAAGAAGATATTGAAGCGGTCTACGCGCTTTTCCCGCGGCTGAAGGAGCGGCACTGGCAGATGGCGGGCACGCTCTCGGGCGGCGAGCAGCAGATGCTGGCCGTGGGCCGCGCCATGATGTCAAAGCCAAAGCTGCTGATGATGGACGAGCCGTCCCTGGGCCTGGCCCCGCTGGTGGTGAAGGATATTTTCGATACGATTCTTAAGCTCAACGCGGAGGGGATGACCATCCTGCTGGTGGAGCAGAACGCGAACGCCGCGCTTCGCATCGCGCACTATGGGTATGTGCTGGAGACAGGGCTTTGCACGCTGGAGGGCACGGGGGCGGAGCTGCTGGGGAACAGCCGGGTGCGGGAGGCCTATTTGGGCAGGACGAAGGCGGAGCGGCAGAGCGAGAGATAGGAACGGGGGACGCCAGGGGGCGCTGCCCCCTGGACCCCCGCTTAAGGGAAAAATCCCTTAAGAATCCCTTCTTTTTCCGCCAAAACTGTTAAGATTCAAGATTCCTATAAACTGCTTCAGACCGGGGTGTGCTACAAGGCTTACGTGCCGTACCGCTCTTTTCTCCTACAGGACATTGACCGAAACGGCAACCAGGGCATAGGCAAGCCGGAATCACTTTCTGGGAATCTCGCAGGATATTGGGGCAGGCGCATTGATGATGTGAATCGGTTTATCTATCGGCTAAAGAAGGGGATGCTTGAAATCGCCCAATGCCGTAGCCATTACGGCGATAAACAGCCAGCTTTCGGGCTGGTTTTTGAACACAAGGCTTGACGCCATGGGCTTATAATGGCTGTAGGAGGTGAGACGTGAGGCAGCTTACACTACGGCTTGATGGTGAGCTGCACAAGGATGTAAAGTATCTTCTGGCTGAACTAGGCACTCGTTTCAATGAATACATCCTGGAGCTTATCAAGAAAGAATTTCTTATGCCCCTTTCGTGTCAGTGGCGTCCGTCCATTTGTGCCGCAAACGCTTGGACTGCCTGTGTTTTCGAGGGCGTACCATTTGCCCCCCTTAACACACTAACACTTCTGCCTTGTTTGCTGTTTCGATACCTACGCCAGTAGTGGGGACGCCAGGGAGCGCTGTCCCCGGCGTCCCCCCATCGCCTACGCAAACATCGAATCCACAAACGCCTGCATCTCTTCCTTAGACCCGATGCCATGCGTGCGCTCAATAACAGCCCGCTTCTGTTCCATGGAAAGGCTTGCGAATTTGGTAAAGGCGTCCAGATTTTGCGCCAGCGCCATGCCCAGCCCCATGGGCATTTCCGCCCCGTATGGATACTTTGCCATAAAATAAATCACCCCTTTGCCAGAATAGGTTCATACTATTGTGGGTCAAAGGGGTTGTTTTATGCGCGCGCTATACGGTCTGGCCTGACACGCGTTTGGATATAGCCGCAACGCCCATCGTGATGCCTGCGGCCGCATAAATACCCGAGCGCAGAAGGGATACGACGTCTGGATGAACCCCGATATACATAAACGCGGGGACATTATTTAGGATGACGTATGTCATAACGATAAACAACGATTCAAATGCCCTGCGCGTTTTCGTAAACTCGCCTGAGAATATGGCCAATGAAGGCAAGAACACCGCGCCTGCCAGACACGCCAATACGCCAGCCGCCTGGCCCGCAAGCAGCATTCGCAGCATAACTGGAAGCGCAAGTGCCGCGGCAAGCGTCATGCCGGACAGCCAAGAAGACACGATTTGACGCAAGCGCCCATTGGGTATGACAGCGATGCATTTGAGCATGTCATGCTGATACTCACGGCTGCCCATAGTGGAAAACACGTTGACAAACCACAGCATGAACAGGGGAAGGACGTATATCTGCACTGCCCCTAAATCCAGGCATAGACAGCAGATCAGCCCGCCAAGGCTTACGATTTTCCACATAAATGGCTGTCCGGCCAGCATAAGGCGCAATTCCGCGGCAAGGCCGCGAAGACCAGCGTTTCCGTGTGCGGGTTGTGCCGGTTTGTATACGGCTGTCCCTTTTGCGTCATCAGCCCGCGGTTCTTTACCGGCACGGCGTTTTTTAGGCAGCTTTATGACAGATAGGCTTTGCGATAGGCTATAAAGCGGCGCTGACAGCAGCGTGATCACCAGCGTTACGCAGGCCATGCCCGCGAAGCCTTGGATGTCTGCGGCAACCAGGCGCACTCCATGAAAGATCAGCTGCGCGGTGGGCTGAACCGCCAATTCCATCCCGCCTAAAAACATCAGGATATCCATAGGCTGTCCTGATTGCTCTAACACGGCCCGCGCGATCGTGTGGAAAATTACAGCCGTACCGGAAAAATCAAAAGACCGGAGCAATAGCGAAGGTGATTGCGCTTCCGAAATCAAGACGTACATGGAAAAAAAGGCGACGACATATAGAACGGAGCCGATGGCCCCGCGCAGCAAACGGAAGCTTTCAAAAAGCACCGCCATAGCCGCGCAAAAAGGCAAGGCCGCCACTAAAAATGCAAATGGCGATAGGAAGTCATAAACGGATAAGTATTGGCCGGGGAAACGCCAGGTCATCATCAAAAACGAACCGAGTATGACCACGGCTGTAAAGCAATACAGAAGCAAGGTCCCCGAGCAGAACTTTCCAAGCATATAGCGTACATGCCCAAGCGGCGATGCCGCGATCAGCTGGGACACGCCTGATTTTTCATCATAGGTGATAGTATTCTTAAGGTAGAAAAAGCCGATAAACGGCAGGAAGAAACCGAGCCCCCACGCGCTGGCGATCGGGATCCAGCTCGCGTTGCCAGCCTGCATAAAGCGGTCGGGCTGTATGGTTATGACCTGCAGCGAGCCGTCATTCCGCGGAACAAACCAAAACGCGCCAAACAGGGCGAACGCGATCATCGCGATAAACGAGAACCGGCGTGAACGCTCCTGAAAATCCGCGCGCGCCACCCCTGCTACGCCCCTCATGCCGGCAGCCCCCCATGCACGAAATGCAGATACGCGGTTTCCATATTGCCGTCGGTGTTTTGCGTAAATACCTTAGGCGTGCCATGGAAAACAAGCCGCCCTTTTTGGATTACCGCCAATTGTGACGCGGTGGACTCAATATCTGAAATGATGTGCGTGGACAGCAGCACGATCCTCGTTTTCGCCAAATCGCAGAGCAAGTCACGCAAGCGGATGCGCTCTTCAGGGTCAAGGCCGACGCTCGGTTCATCCACGATAATAACCTGTGGATCGCCGAGCAACGCGCAGGCGATACCGACCCGCTGCCGCATGCCGCCGGAATACTCGGACAGCCGGCGCTTTTTGTATTCGCTTAGATGGAATATGGCAAGCAGGTCATTGATTTGCCGTCTGGCGTCGCCGCTTTTCAACCCTTTTAGCGACGATATGTAGGATAAAAACTCAAAGGCCGTCAAATTGGGGTAAACAGCCACATCCTGCGGCAAATAGCCCAAAGTTTTTCTGATTGCGTTGGGTTTCTTCTGGATGTCTATGCCATTTAAAGTAACGCTGCCTGATGTTGGCGTAACAAGCGTGGCCAATATCTTCATCAGCGTACTTTTGCCAGCGCCATTTGGGCCCACAAGGCCGAAAACGCCCCCGCTTTCGATTTCCAGCGTAAAATCCGACAGCGCCTGCACCCCGGCGTATTTCTTTGATAGGTTGATGATGTTTAGGTTCATACGCGCCTCCCTCATATACCTGTTGCGGACAATACCGGCCATAGTATTGCCTACCCCAGCGTCTTCTCAAACGCGACGCGCGGCTGTCCGTCCGCGAGGTAAATGACGCCGCACGCGGCATAGCCGTTTTTTTGTAGCATGCCTCGCATCACACGGTTATCCCGATGGGTGTCAACGCGAACGCCCCACACGCCCCGCTCCCGGATAAGGCGTTCCGCGCCGGCCATCAGCTCGCCGGACGCGCCGCTGCCGCGCGCCGTGGCGGCCAGGGCAATGCGGTGAATGCAGGCATACGGCTCGGGCGAGGCCCACGCGCCATCCTCGATGACGGCATAGGTGGGCTCGCCCGTAAAGAGGACGGTGGCAATGCCAATAACCTGCCCGCGCCGCTCCAGCACATAGGCCGCGCCATCGTGTATATCGCCAGCCATGACCCGCTCGTTTGGATAGCCATCCTGCCACTGGTCTACGCCTTGCGCGGCAAGATATTTTTGGGCCATGGCGACAATCGAAAGCATGGCGGGCAGATCTTTTTCAGATGCCGGCCGGAACACGGCCTTTATGATTGGATGAGGCGAACCCGCGCTACTTGTTCCAGCTTGCCAAGGGCCTCAAGCAGGGATGCTTCCGGCAGTTGCCCCAATTCCAGCACGGTAACGGCCACATCGCCGCGGCTCTTGTTGAGCATGTTGACGATGTTGATATTCCGCGCTGAAATAAGGCCGGAAATTTGGCTGACAAGGCCGGGCGCGTTATCGTGGATGATCAGCACACGGCTGCCCTCAGACTGGCCAAGGCTGATTTCAGGCAGGTTGACGCTGTTATGGATGGTGCCCTTTTCCAGATAATCGCGCAATTGGGCCGCAGCCATGACCGCGCAGCACTCCTCGCTCTCGGGCGTGGAGGCGCCCAGGTGCGGAATGCACACAACGCCCGGCACATCGAGCATATCCTCGGTGGGGAAGTCGGTGACATAGGAGGCAAGCTTGCCTTCCGCAAGCGCGGCGCGCAGGGCGTCTCCTTGAACGAGCTCGGCGCGGCTGAAGTTAAGCAGATGCGCGCCTGTTTTCATCTGGCCGATGAGTTTTTCGTTGAACATGCCGCGGGTCTTTTCACCCAGCGGGACGTGGACGGATACAAAATGACTGTCCGCGAGCAATTCCGCCAGCGAAGCCGCGCGCTTGATAGCGCGCGAGAGCGACCAGGCGTGCTCGACGGAAATGTACGGGTCTATGCCGATGACCTCCATGCCCAGCCCGTTGGCCGCCGCGTTGGCCACAAGCGCGCCAATCGCGCCCAAGCCGATCACGCCCAGCGTTTTGCCCCGCAGTTCCGGGCCGACGAACTGGCCCTTGCCCTTTTCCACAAGCGCGGGGACATCTTCCTGCCCCTTGAGGCCTTTCACCCATTCGATACCCTCCGCGACCCTGCGGCCGCTCATGAGCATGCCCAGCACCACAAGCTCGGCCACGGCGTTGGCGTTGGCGCCGGGCGTGTTGAACACGGCGATGCCGGCCTTGGTGTACGCGCTGACGGGAATGTTGTTGACGCCGGCGCCCGCGCGCGCCACGGCGAGCACGCTGTCTGGCGTTGCCATTCCGTGCATGGAGGCGCTGCGCACCAGCACGGCGTCCGGCGCGGCTTCCTCGGCGGATACGGCATAGGCGGCCTTGGGCATCTGTTCATAGATGATGTCGGAAATTTTATTCAGCGCGAGAATTTTATACATGAGAGCCCTCCTTGCGTGCGTTTATCGTAATATGGCGTTAGTGCTTTGCCTCAAAGTCCTTCATGAACGTCACGAGCGCCTTTACGCCCTCTGTTGGCATCGCGTTGTAGATGCTGGCGCGCATGCCGCCGACAGAGCGGTGGCCCTTGAGGTTTACCAGGCCGGCCTTGGCCGCTTCCTTGACAAAGGCGTCGTCCAATTCATCGCTGCCGGTGACAAACGTGACGTTCATGCGGCTGCGGTATGCCTTTTGCGCGGGGGCTTTGAAGAGCTCGCTCTCGTCCAAGAAATCATAGAGCAGCCGGGCCTTCTCGATATTGATCTTTTCCATGGCGGAAACGCCGCCCAGCCCCTGGATCCATTCAAAGCACAACCCGGCCATATAGATGCCGTAGGTGTTGGGCGTGTTGATCATGCTTTGGTTTTCGGCCTGTTTCTCCCAGTTCATCAGCTTGGGGCAAATCTTTGCGGCGCGGCCGAACAGATCTTTGCGCACAATGACGACCGCAAGACCCGCCGGACCGATGTTCTTCTGCGCGCCCGCGTAGATGACGCCAAACTTGGTTACGTCATATACTTCGCTTAAGATGTTGCTGCTCATATCCGCCACCAGCGGCGCGCCGCCCTCTGGCAGTTCCGTGAAGCGTGTGCCGTAAATGGTGTTGTTGGTGGTGATATGAAGATAATCCGCGTCAGGGTTTGCTTTGCCCTTCCAGTCGGGGATATAGGTGTAATTGTCCTCGCGGCTGGAGGCCACGGTGTTGACCGCCAGATAGCGCGCGGCTTCCGCCGCGGCCACGTGCGCGAAGTTGCCGCTGTCGATATAATCGGCTTTGCCGGTTACGCCAAGGTTGAGCGGAACCGCGGAGAACTGCTCGGTCGCGCCGCCCTGCAGGAACAGGACGGCATAGGTATCGGGGATCTGCATCAGATCGCGGAGGCTCTTTTCCGTTTTTTCATAGATAGAAAGGTACATCTTGCTGCGGTGGCTCATTTCCATCACAGACATGCCCGTGTCGCCAAAGCCTACCAGCTCCTTTTGCGCGCGCTCCAGCACGGAGAGTGGCAGCATTGACGGGCCGGGAGAATAATTATAAACGCGGTTCATGGCAGCCCCTCCTTCACACGGATGGATGATAATCCTCCGTATATTCAATATATGGGTGTTATTATGCCGCAAAAGGAGAAGAAACGCAAGCGGCAATTCATAATATTTCATTTTTGAGATCACGAAAAAAATAGATAAAATTTTGTCAATTTGAATAATTGTGTAAAAATATCCTTCGGCGCTTGCCAATATGCGTTGCGTTTCAGACGGGCCGCCCTCAACTTCCCGCGCTTTTATAGTGCCGCACCCCCACCCGCCAGACCAATACGGCCGCCCCCAGAAACGCGCCCCCGGCAGGCAGCGCCAGCCACCCAAGCCATGCGCTTTCCCCCCAGCCGCAGATCACGGTCGCCGGGTAGTAGCTGACGGCCAGCATGGGCACAAGGAAGGTGAACAGGTTTTTCAGCAGCCATGGCATGTATTCCTTGGGGATGCGGGTGACCTGATAGCTGGCGTTGGTAAACACGACGATCCACTCCAGCGCCTTGACCGTAAAAAACGCGATGCCCGACGTCATGACGAGCACGCCTGCGTACACCCCAAAGCCGCCTGCCAGCGCCATGATCAGCATAGCGATATGTGCGGGCGTAAGCGGGATGCCTTGCCGCCGCAGGCACCAGAGGATCATGGCGGCGCCGGCAGCCGGGCGGGAGAGGCGGTGGATGTGGAAAAAGGAGGCCGCGGCCTGCGTGAAAAGCGATCTGGGCCGCAGCAGCAGCCGGTCAAAATCCCCGGTACGAATCATCTTCATGGGGAAATAGTCGAATCCACGGCAAAAGCTCTCGGCCAGGCCAAAGGAGGTGACCGCCATCGCGTAAATGAGCAGAATGCGCTCCATGGACCAAGGCCCTATGCTGCCAAAGCGGGCAAACATCAGGATCGTGCCAAGCGGGTCCAACACACACGTGAGAAGCACCTGCAAGATCATGAGCCACCAGCCCTTGTATTCCAGCCCTGAAAGCAGATGCATGCGAAGGAACCTGAAGTATAGTCTACATTCTCCCATATTACCCTCCCTGCGCGGCGATTGTCCGCAGCCGGCATGAAAGAATCCGTTTGCCAAGCAGAATAAACGCGGCGGACCAGAAAAGCTGCACACCCATCCCAAGCCACGCCTCCGACAGCGGCATGGAGCCGATGTACAGCCTCGCCGGGATATCGGTGAGCCCCGCGAAAGGCTGCAAGAGCAAGAATGGCTGCAAAAAATTTGGCCACAGCTGCAAGGGCAGATAGCCGCCTGACAGCACCTGCCCGATGAGCAGCATAAAATACATCGGGCCATCGCCCCAGGCGATATTCGCGCGAACAGCCGTGACGAGCATCCCATAGGCCGAAGATAGCCAAAACGCGCAGCATGCCGACGGCACGAACAGCCAAAACGCGCCCGGCGACACGGGAGACCGCGCGCCATATCCCCCGGGGATGATGAAACCGACCGCGAAGCATATAAGGCAGCGCATCACAAACATGACAATGCACCTCGCGGAGCTTCGCGCGAACCAGTGCCAATAGAGGTCAAGCGGCCGGCACATCTCCAGCCCCATATCGCCGTTGTTGATTTTCAGCAGCAGCTCGTCGTCAATGCTGAACGGCTGCAAAAACAGCAGCAGCTCCCGCACCCAAATATGGGATATGGTCTGTTCAAGCGTAAGCCCGCCCGCGAATTTCGCGCGATCCCCGTACCGGAAGAACGCCGTGAACGCCACAACATCCACAAATGCCCATACAAGGCTTGTCAAAACGCCGGAGAACGCCGCCATCCGGTATTGGAAGCTTTCGGCCACGCGGATTTTGAAGAGGGAAATATAGGCCTTCGCCGTTTTGTTCATAGCGCCAGGTCCTCATACATCGCCGCGATGACCTCGTCTATATCCTGCCCATCCCGCCTGGCATAGCGCCGCTTGAGCCCGCCCAGCGTTCCATCGTACAGAAGCTGGCCGCGGCCGATCACCATCACGCGCGGGCAAAGGGCCTCCACGTCGTCCATATCGTGCGTGGTCAGCAGGATGGTCACCCCGCTTCGTCTGTTCTCTTCCTTTAAAAAGCCGCGCAGCGCCAGCTTGGAGACAGCGTCCAGGCCGATGGTCGGTTCGTCGAGAAAGAGCAGCTTTGGGCTGTGCAGCAGGGCCGCGATCAGTTCACAGCGCATTCGCTGGCCGAGGGAGAGCTGCCGCGCCGGGGTCGTGAGGAGGCTGCCGGCCTCCAGCGCTTCGGTTAGTTCTTCCAGCCGGGCCCGGTAACGCGCTTTGGGGATGGTATAGATGTCCCGCAGCAGCGAAAAGGAGTCCGACACGGGCACGTCCCACCATAGCTGGCTGCGCTGCCCGAACACCACCCCGATGCCCGCGACATGGGCCACCCGCTCCTTCCAAGGCACCCGCCCATCAATAACGCAGGCGCCGCTGTCGGGCGTGAGAATGCCGCTCATTATTTTGACCGTGGTGGATTTGCCGGCGCCGTTGGGGCCGATGAGGCCTACAAGCGCGCCTTCGCCGATGGAAAAGCTGACGCCGTCCAGCGCGCGCACCGTTCGCGCGTGGCGGGCAAAAGCTCCCTTGAGCAGGCCCCACCGGCCTTCGGGCCGTTCCCGCACCGTAAAAGCCTTGCGGATATCGGATAGTTCGATCTGCGCCATAGGCCGCCCCCTCTCCCTATAATAGCGTGCGGTATATTGTATAGGGCTGGCGCGGGATTTGTAAAACCCAGCGTGCGGCGGCAAGGCGCCCTGCCTCGTGCGGCGGGCAAAAAACCTTTATGATACGCTTTTTTTTGAAAGAATGCTTGACAAGTTGACATTTGCGCGGTATTATATATTCATAATTGATGCGGAAACATCAGGTGTGTTAATTAGTACATTTTTTGTGAATGTTGAAGCGCGGTGAAACCGTGCTTTTGTTATATAACAGAGACGGACACTGCAAAGTATCCGTTTTTTATTCCCAATTGATCAAATTGGTATAACGCGCGGGAATCAGTAGGGGGAAAGGAAAGGCGGGCAAAAGCGGCAAAAAAGCCGCTGCCGCCCGCTTTCTGTGCGCCCGGCATGGGCGCAACCTGCAGGGTTCAAGTTTGCCCCCTACCCCTTCGTCAAGAATCGCTCCGCAATCAATGCCCCCTTATGCCATAAGGTTTATAAGGCCAAGATCATTCACGCGGCGGCCTCCTACCCGATTTGCCCCCACAGGCTACGGCTACAGCAGGATGCAGATCATGCCGCCGCCGCCCTCGTTGACGATTTTGGTCAGCATCTCCTGCACTTTTTCCTGCGTATCCGCCGGCATCTGGGCGAGCTTATTGTTCAGGCCTTCCCGCACCATCTCATGCAGCGATTTGCCAAAGAAGTTTGTGTTCCAGATGCGCTGCGGATCGTTCTCGAACTCGCTGAGCAGGTAGCGTATAAACTCCTCGCTCTGCTGCTCGGTGCCGACGACGGGGGTCACCTCGGTGGTGATGTCGGTCTTGATGAGGTGCAGGGAGGAGGCGCTGGCCTTGAGCTTGACGCCAAACCGGTTGCCCTGTTTGACGATTTCAGGATCCTGCAGCGTCAGGTCGGAAAGCGCCGGGGTGACCAGGCCATACCCGGTCTGACGGACGGAATCCAGCGCGTCCGCCACGCGGTCGTATTCGGTTTTGGCCGCGACAAGTTCCTTGAGCAGGGAGAGCAGATGGGCGTCGCCATGGATTTCCGTGCCGCACTCCTCGCCCAAAATGCGGTTGAAGAGGCCTTCTTTCAGCGGCAGCACGAGGCCCAGCAGGCCTTCGGCCAGCACGGTTTCCCCCCTTTGCAGGGGTTCGGTGTACTCCGAGCCCGCGAACGCCTGCACGAAAACGCCGCTGTCCCGCATGCGCAGCTGCCGGTCCGACGCGCCCCGCATGATTTCAAAGAACGATTGCAGCAGCCAATGATCCTCGTCGAGTCCCTGCACCCACGCGGGCAGCTCAATGCGCACCTCGCGCAGGGGGAAGGCGAGCAGCATCTGCTCCAGCAGGGCGTTGATATCCGATTCGTTCATGGTTTTGACATCCATCGTGATGACCGGCGTGTCGTATTTGGCTTCAAGCGTATCGCGGAGCTTTTGCGTCTCCGGGCTCTGCGGCGCCGCGCTGTTGAGCACAATGGCAAAGGGTTTGCCGATGTGCTGCAGCTCATGGACTACCCGCTCCTCCGCCTCCGCGTACGCCGAGCGGGGGATATCCGTGATGCTGCCATCCGTGGTAATGACCAATCCTAAGGTGCTGTGGTCTGATATGACCTTTGCCGTGCCGATTTCGGCCGCTTCCTCAAAGGGGATATCCTCCTCAAACCAGGGGGTATGCACCATGCGCGGCACGTCGTTTTCCTGCGTGCCCAGCACGCCTTTGACGAGATAGCCGACACAGTCCACGAGCCGAACGCGCGCCTGCGCGTCGCCAACGGCAATCTCCGCGGCTTCATCGGGCACAAACTTGGGCTGCGTGGTCATGATGGTGCGGCCGGACCCGCTCACGGGCAGCGCATCCATGGCGCGCGTACGCTTGTGCGTATTATCCAGCAGCGGCAGCACCACCTGCTCCATGAACCGCGTGATAAAAGTGGACTTGCCCGTGCGCACCGGGCCGACAACGCCGATATAGATCTCGCCATCCGTGCGGTCGGCTATATCCCGGTATAGATCAAAGGACTCCGTCCGCTCCTTTGCCTCCAATCCCCGTCACCTCCGTTCGTAGGAAGATATGACGTGGGACGAGGTTTCATGCCAGACACACGCATGAACTATACCCGCGTGAACCGCGGTTCCTATGGGCGGGGGATAGGGAGGCGCGCCATCAAAGGATTCCGCTCAGATTATCTGTGATGCTTAACGCCTTGCCCCGTTCATAATCGAAATTATCAACAAGTGACTAACAACGCTGCCATCACTCATTATCCCAATCGCCCACCAATGGGCTATTCAAAATACGGAATTTTCTACAATTAGCCCATAAATCTGAAATTGCAGCAAAGTTTTTATCAGGTTCAAGCAGTAAGCCGGCTAAGTGATCAATCTCGGTCAAGTCGGATGCGGTCAAGCGGTCAAATTTCCCATCTATATAGGCTGGTTGGAATTTATATGATATTTCATTGTTCATAAGCGAATGAAAATCGTAAAATACAGCTCGGATAGCCGCTTCCAATGATTTGACTCCTCCGGCATAAACAAACTTTTCTCCGTTGACCTTGTTTCTGCGGATATTCAGCCAAGTCTCAGCCGCCCAGTCAAACTTATCCGAAGGAATGTCGTATGGATCAAATCCTAAAACCGCGCCATCGAAAAACCCGTCGGCATCAAAAGATACCCAATCAGACCGAGAATCATCCCAATACTGGTTGATCCAATGATCGCCACGCTGGTTTTCATCAAAATAAGGCGCGAAGCCGGAACGTGATCGGCTAGGAATGCCTTTTGCTTTGAGTATTGAAGACATTAGGACAGATACATAACGGCAGGTGACTACCAGCTTGTTCTCCACTTTTCTGTCAAACGTGAACCCGCTATCATCCAAGCGGAAGAGTTCGGATGCCATCGCCGTCGCAGTAAGAAAAATATCGTCCTCACAACGCGGACGATACCATGGGAACAATGACATATCGCCATAGAGCAGTGATTCGTTCGCCTTTGTGTTCCCTTGTTTTAGCGTGACTCGATGTATAACCTGAGAACAAATCAAACGGCCTAACTCGGCAATATCATCCGGTAATGAGCGGAAATAATCATCATAAGGCCCCGCGTGTGTATAGACACCTGTAGTCAGATAGTGCCGCTTTAATTCTTCAGTCATGCAGGCGTTTTCAATAATTTGTCATCCTTATCGAAATATGATAATCCTCATGCTCGTTGCTCTTATCGCATCAGGACAATAAAGAAAGGCATCCTGATATAGGATAGCACTAAACCCGACGAAATGCTACTATATATGTCAAAATTTCCCTCGTTTCTTCCGAAAGTGTTTCCGCCTTCCCTTTGCCGCTATTCAAATGTTTGTTCTGTCAAACTCGGGGGAGTTGCCCCGGGCAATTTGCATTCCCTATAGTGTTTATGGTATACCCCGAGTTTTTAAGGTATAGAAAAGGGGGAGGGGAAAAAAGTCGTGAGGGAACACGATTTTAGGGTTGACAAAGCAGAAAAAATTGGTATAGTAGTTACATCATATACAATATACAGGAGTGTAAACTACTATGTTTATCGAATGTATAAAAAATAATGGCACCCCGTATCTTCGTCTTGTGGATGGCCGGACATATAGCATAAACGGGATCGCCAA
>WRGP01000246.1 GCA_009787135.1 Bacillota bacterium
CGCTACGCGTGGCTTTAGTGAGCGTAATAGGATTCTTGTAAAGGAGGCAAAGCAACAAGAGCTTGCGAAACCACGCCTTAAGGCGCGGCCGGTATCAAACATATTGAAGTCGAGCGTTGCGCGAACAATCAGCCTGAACATGGTACATGAAGGCGCGATGACATTACGAAACAATTTACAGTAAGCCTCGGAAATAGTCGTCATCTTTCGCTTGCGTTGCCTTCATACGTTCAAGGTATGCCCGTGCCGCGTTATACTCCGCTTTGAAGATAAACTCGTCATGGTTGAGTATTTTGCGTATTTTCTCATGTCCCCGGCTGTGGCAAATTTCCGCCACATTCAACTCATAGGCCGTGCCAACGACATCGGGTTCCTCCTGCAGCCATGGATACTCCCGCGGAATATCCTTGAGATTCACAAGGGTGCAGCTGTGTTCATCCTCATAAACATAGCCAAACTCATCGGCAAGAAAATCACCGTCCTCTGGAAGGTCGTCGCAGGTAATGGTATATTCGCATTTGATTGAGTGAATGATGCAATCAAATATGTACGATTCTGGTTCATTGTGAGACCACTCGTCTACATCGCCTTTTTCATAATAGATGTATGGATACATTTTTTCAAGGAATGTCCAGTATCCGTTCGTTGTGTCGCATTCATTGAATAGCTCTTGCAGGAACGGGATGAGAATACATGTCTCAATCTTGTCTGGGATCATGTCAAATAGCATATTGAATGTCTGATCGCCGCGGAGCCTCTTTTGACGGCTTTCAAAGAAACCGCCGAGCCGCTCCAAAAAGTTTTCTTTCTGATTGGAGAAAAATACCGCGCAGAAGTATTCTTGGAACGACCGATGCGTAAAGTGGTATTTTCCACCCTCCTGATAGAGAAGACATAGATTGGCGCACAGATCATGGGCGAAGTCGTCCGCTTTCACGGGTTTGGCGGCTTTCTCGTTGATCCGCAGCATACCGAAATACCGTGCAAACTCATCATCGCTGAATTCGAACTTCCTGTCTCTATAAGTGTGGAAACAAAATTCCGAGAAGTATGCTGAAAATTCGTCAGCTGACAGGCCGGTTTTGAACTCTCGCCGGTACGCGCCCTTGCTCGCGTCGTGAGTTTCATAGAGTGTGACAAACGCCTTGCGATAAAACACGTGCATCTTTGTGGGTATTTCCGCGAACTGCTCGAACGTCAGCAGCATGATTGTAAGCAGCAATGGATTCTCCATAAACGAACGATGGGTGTGGGATAAACGGCCTTCAAGCTGCCGGCGAAACTTCTCCTTTATGGCGGGTTCATCCGGGCGGAATTCAAGCTTGCTGATCAGCTCTATCGATTGTTCTTTCGTAAATGGCTTAATCCTCAAAACCGTAAACCGTGAAAACGACACGAAATTCTGATAGGGACGTGATGAGATTACATAGCAGTTCTTGGGATACTTATCCGTGAACTCCTCGATTGCCTGCTCAAAGCGCCCGCTTTGGCTGCTGTCAATCTCGTCCAGACCGTCGAAGAGCAGCAGGAACGAGCCTTCATGCAGCATGCCGACGAATGCTTTTTTCTCTATACCCGCGCACAACGCCTCAACCTTTGATAATACGAAATCGAACAGGCTGCCCGTCGATTCGCAGTATTCCTTCAGCGCAATGAACACCGGAACGCGGTGAAAGGTTTTAAACTCATGGATAGCGTTGAGCAGCAGGTGGCGCAGCATCATAGACTTACCAAGACCGCCCACGCCATCGAGGATAAGGAAGTTCGATACTTTTGTCAATGTTGCGGCGGTAATGCCTTTTATCTCAATGGGTTGCCTGCGCCCAACCCTATGCTCAACGTGGTTAGGGACATAGAAACTGTAGAACGGTTTCGGTTCGTCCTTGTATAGCAGTGTCTTTACCTCGCCATACTTCTCTCTGGCATTGGCAAGATAGCGGTTGAATGCCACTGCTGAGGCGTCGCGTGTATCATCTTGCGCTTGCGGTACAATAAATGCTACCGAATCTTGCATCGCTGCAAATGACTGTACATACGCCCCGGTTATCTTGCCAGCGGCTTCCCGGCCGATACGGTTGTCCACTGTGGTTGTGAACAGAAACACGCCGGCGAGGAAATCGGATAACACAAACCGGCCCTGTGCTAACAGGGCGTTTTTTGTTGTGCCGCTCACCATTTCTACGGTGGTATCATCATGAATACCCTCATCATTTATGATCATATCACGTATGGCCAATACGGCAAGTTTTCGCTTGTTGGGATCAATGAGGCGTATCACCTTAGCGGCAAAATATTCCGCAATCTTGCACGGATCCGCATCCCGCGCCTTTTTGACGATCTCACCCAATCCATTGCGTCTGCTGTCAGGCAGATTGGCGGCGCATTGCAGGAGTTTGGTGACCGTATAGGAGGTAAGGTCCGCGGTATTGTCTACGGACTTAACAATCTCGTTTAATAGCTCCAACTTTTTCAGCCGCGATATGCCGCAGAGCACCAGTACATTCGCGAACGTCCCAAAGCAAAGTTTCATCATATCCTCCACTGCCGGGAATCCAAAGGCAAACCAAAGGATTCCTGATAAAACAAAGACAAACCCAAACCATTCCAAAGCCTCAATATAATTACAACCAAAGTTCGCGTCAGTACACTTATATTCGCGAGGCTTGATCCGGACAAGCCTCCCACGAGCGCTCGTGTAGTGTAGCAAAAAACAACAAGCAAAGCAAGCCGCGGCAACGCTACGACATTTTTCTGTTTGACTGGGGGGACAAGCTATATGCAAACGAAGATGCCCATTCGCGTCAGGCCTTTTGAGCATCAACGCAATGCCTGCGACGCGGCCATCGACACCTTTTACTCCGGCAGGAGCCATGGGTATGCGCTTCTCCTGCAGATGGGGTGCGGCAAGAGCCTTACCGCTATTGGCATCGCGGGCCGGTTGTTCCTGGATGGCACGATCCGCCGTGTCCTCGTGGTGGCGCCGCTCTCTGTGCTTGGCGTGTGGGAGGAGGAGTTCGCAAAATATGCCGGCTACGATTACATTCTTATCACATTGGAGGGCAGTGCAGCCAAAAAAACCGAAATCTTGCAAAACCTCGGCTGCCATAGCACCCATGACCCTGACGACGCACCCTCTTTGACAGTGGCCGTTGTCAACTACGAATCCGCCTGGCGGCTGGAAAAAGAGATCACGGCGTGGAGGCCTGATTTGATAATAGCCGATGAAGCGCACAAGATCAAAACTCACAACACCGCGGCATCCAAAGCCATGCACCGGATCGGCGCGAAAACCACCTACAGGCTTCTGCTCACCGGCACAATCATCACCAATAAGGCGCTGGATGTGTTTTCTCAGTACAAGTTCCTGAATCCCGCGATCTTCGGCAACAGCTTCTACACATTCCGCAACCGGTACTTCGATATGACGGGTTACGGTGGATACACCCCTGCGCTCAAACGTCACATGGAGCCGGAGTTAACTCAGCGGATGCACAGCATCGCGTTCCGGGCGACCAAAGCCGAATGCCTCGACCTGCCGGACATGACCGACATTGTCCGACCCGTCCCGCTCGAACCCACGGCGATGAAGCTATACCGTGCCCTGGTGAAGGACAGCTATGCGGAACTTGACAGAGGCGAGGTGACAGCAGCCAACGTCCTGACCCGGCTGCTCCGGCTCTCCCAACTTACGGGCGGTTTTGTGGGCGACGACGATGGCAATGTTCAATCCGTCAGCACGGCCAAGCTGGACATGCTGGAGGACATCATCGACAGCGCCATGGAGGAAAACCGGAAGCTGGTTATCATCGCAAGATTCCTGCCGGAGATCGCTGGGATCCGCAAGCTGTTAGAAAAGCGAAAGATCAAATATTCATGCATCACGGGAGATATCCCGGACTGCGGCGAGCAGGTGCGGCAGTTCCAGAACGACCCGGAGGTCATGGTGTTTGTAGGCCAAATTGCCACGGCGGGGCTTGGCATCACACTGACAGCCGCCAGCACGATGATATTTTACTCTCTCGATTTTTCTATGTCAAACTTCGAGCAGGCGCGAGCCCGTATCCACCGCGCCGGGCAAAAAGAAAAATGTACCTACCTCTACCTTGTAGCCCAAGGTACCGTAGACGCCAAGGTGTTTCAAGCCCTGCGCGACAAGGCGGATCTGGCAAAGCTGCTGGTGGACGATTACCGAAAGGGGCTGAACCCTTTCACATGGGAGGAAAAAAATGGACCGGATATTTGAACTGGCCGACCAACTGACCACCCTGCGGGATGAGAAAAAGAAGGTGAAGGAACGGCTGGAAAAGCTCAACGCCGCTATGGACGATGCGGAGTACAAGCTCTCTGAGGCAATGGCGGCAACGGAAACCCAGAGCTTCTCCCGTGCCGGCACTCTATTTTACCTGACCACTACAACCCGTGCCTCGGCTGTCGCGGGCGCGAGGGATGTGCTATTCAATGCCCTGAAAACCAACGGTTACGGGGATCTTGTGTATGAGACGGTGAACGCCAACAGCCTGTCCTCCTTTGTGAAGGAACAAATCGCGGAGCATGAAGACCGGCTCCCGGGCTGGCTGGAGGGGCTGGTTAGTGTCTTTGAGGAAACGACGGTCGGCGTACGCAAAGCAACTAAAAAATAAGAAGGAGAACGATTATGAACAAAAACGAAATCGCCGCCATGGACACGGAACGTGGCTACCTGGCGCTCAGTGACTTTAACCTCAACGAAGCGTTGTCGGAAGAACTGGCCGGGCTGGATGGGGGGTTTGAACGCATCAAGCTACCGGCAGGCGGCAGCACAACCTTTGAGATTCCAGGCGAGGAGCCGGGCAAGACGGAGGCGGTCAAGGAATTCTCCGGCGTTATCCTTTACCATCATCCGCTGTATGCATTTTATCGGGACAAGTATGCGGGCGGGACCAACCCGCCCGACTGTGGCTCTTATGATGGCGTCACTGGCCAGGGCGATCCCGGCGGAAGCTGTGCCGCCTGCCCGCTCAACCAGTTTGGCAGCGGGGAAAACGGTGCCAAGGCGTGCAAGAACCGCCGCCGCATCTACATCCTGCGCGAAGGCGAAATCCTGCCGCTGCTGCTATCCCTGCCAACCGGCTCATTGAAGGAGTTTAGCCGCTACGTGAAACGGCTGCTGGCCCGCGGCAAGAAAACCAACAGCGTGGTTACCCGTTTTTCGCTGACCAAAGCCACAAACGCTGGCGGTATCGCGTACTCTCAGGCACAGTTTGCCGTGGAACGCGGCCTGTCCTCCGAGGAATACGCGCTGATCGGGCCGCTGTCCGGACAGATCAAGGCCCGCAGCCGGATTGTCAGCTACGAGGTGGATAACCCAATGGACGCGCCTATGGCGGACCCGGAAACTGGCGAGATTATCCCGGCGCTGAACTGACATCACCTGTGGGGGCTGGAAGCTCGCCGCGCCAGCCCCCACGCGGCCTAAATGGAGGCGTACCAATGTATCGAATGACAACAAATATCAAGGATGTCCGAGACTATCTTTCAGGCGCGTCCAGTATTGCCTGGGACTTTGAAACCGCCCCGGATGAGCAATACCGGGATGAGGAGCGTGCGGCGCTGGATCCGCATAAAGCGCATATTGCTGGCGTTAGCTTTTCCACAGCGGAGGATGACGGTATTTATGTTCCGGTGGCCCATAAAACCGGCGACAACGCCGAGCCTGCGGAAATGCTAAAGGTTCTTTCGGCGTTCGCTGCCAATCCCCGCATCACAAAAGTGGCGCATAACCTGGCGTTTGAATCCATGTTCCTATACAAGCACGGCATCGTGGTCCAGCCGCCTTGTTATGACACCATCGCGGCGGCGCAGATGACGCTCAAGGGGAACGCGGCATTCCGCTCCCTCGCTGACAGCGGTTTGAAGCTGCTGGCGGCCTCTCTGCTCGGCGCGGACATGCCCGGCTTCAATGCCGCGGCCGTTGGACGGCACTTTGATGAGCTTGACCCTGCCGGCGCCGAAACCATCAACTATGCCTGCGCCGACGCTGACTACACCCTGCGGCTGTACCATCTTTTCAATCGCTGGTTTGACCGTTGGCTCCCAAAGCATCGCATGATTGTCGAGCGGGTGGAATCCCCCGCGGCGGTTTACTGTGGCGTCATGAAGTACAACGGCCTGCTCATGGATACGGATGCCATGCGTGAAAAACAGAAGCGGGCAGCGGAGCGGATGCGGAGCTTGCGCGCACGGATCGCCGGGATCATTGGCCCGGTGGACATCGGCGCGAACGCCTCAACGTCTTCGTTCAAAAAGCATCTGTTCGATACCCTCAAGCTCCCCGTGATGAAAACGACGGCCAAGCATCAGGAAGCGGCTGATGATGAAACGATGATCATGCTGGCGGAGTGGTGTGAAACGAACCGCCCAGGGCTTGTCCCCCTGTTCGAGGCCGTGCAGGAATACCGGAAGCTTGGCAAGATCGGCGCTACTTACATTGAGGGTTACCTGCGTCATGTCAACCCCGTTACAGGCCGGATTCACCCAGATCTCATGCCCTTGGCAACGGAAACAGGTCGGTTTGCCGCGCGCAGCCCCAACATGCAAAATTGCTGCCGTAAGGACAATGACCCTGTGGGCGTGCGCGGTTTCATCATCGCGCCGGAGGGCAAGGTACTGCTATCCTTGGATTTTTCCCAAATTGAGCTCCGGGTTGGCGCTTTCTATTGCCGCGACGCCCGGATGCTGGAAACCTACCGGAACGGCGGTGACATACACGCTCAGACCACATCCATTATCTTCGGTATTCCGTTCGAGGAGGCAATCGATAAAAACGCGCCCTTCTACAAGGAGCGCCGAACCATCGGCAAAGCTTGCAATTTTGGCGTTTTCTTCGGCCTATATGCCAAGGGCCTCCAGCGGAACCTTCGCTTCAAGGCTGGTCTAAACAAATCGCTTGACGCGTGTGAAGCCATCATCCGTAACCTGAAAAACGGCTACCCGCGCCTAAAAAAATGGCAAGAAGAAACGATTGCCCGTGCCAGACATCGCCGCTACAGTGAAACATGGCTGGGACGGCGGCGATACCTGCCAGGGATCACCTCGGAAGAATGGGCGAAGCGAAGTTACGCGGAGCGCTGCGCGCTCAATAGCCCGATCCAAGGCACAGCAGCCGACATCCTCAAGCTGGCGCTTGGGCGTATCATCGCGGGATTGCCGGAACGCCCGTGGCTTCGGCCCCTCCTGCAGGTACATGATGAACTCATATTTGAAGTACCTCATGAGCGGCTGGGGGAAGCGGTGATCTTTGTTCGCGGCTGTATGGAGGCAACCCCTTTTCATGACTTCGGCGTGCCTATCATCGCGGAAGCAGCCTATGGCCCAGACTTCGGCCATATGGCGGAAATGGAGTAGCACATGAATACCGGTATCAGCAGACGCAACAGCGAGGGCTACTCAGACCCGACCGCATATCTGGCGCTGACCGCTGCAATGGACAGCGTGGAAAGGACGAAAAAGACAGTGAGGATTCAAAGGACACGGAATGGCTACCGGCCACTGGTATATATCTGTTCTCCGCTGGCCGGCGACATGGACGGGAACATGCGGAGGGCCCGGAGGTTCTGCCGCTTCGCCTTAGAGCGTGGCGCCATCCCCATAGCGCCGCACCTGCTGTTCCCCCAGTTCATGGACGAGAAGGCCGATGGAGAGCGCGGCCTTGCCCTGCATATGGGGCTTATCCTGCTCGACAAGTGCAGTGAGCTATGGTACTTCGGCACTACCGTCAGCCCCGGCATGAAGGCAGAAATCCGAAAGGCGCTTTATCTCGGAATGCATATTCGGCGCTTCACGGAGTGCGGCCAGGAGATCCCCCTATGAGCAATTACCGATTTCCCCCTGAGCTCATCGCCCTGCCGCAATGGGTGTGCTGGAGGATGATGCCTGATCCTAAAGGAGGCAAAGACCGTAAGGTTCCCTATGACCCGGCCACCTCGCTGCGCGCGTCCTCCACCAACCCTAAGACATGGAGCACGTTCGAGGCGGCGCTGTCAGCCTGTGAGGAGTATATCTACTCCGGCTTGGGCTTTGTATTCACCAGGGAGAGTGGCCTTGTCGGTATTGATATCGACCATTGCCGCGATCCTTCCACGGGTTCCCTGAACGATACGGCGGCCGCCATCCTCGGGCGGCTTTCGGGCACGTATGCGGAGATTAGCCCGTCAGGTACGGGAGTCCATCTGTTCCTGTACGGGGAGATCCCCGGCAAAGGCAACAAGAATACGGGCAGCGGCGTGGAGATGTACGCCCATAGCCGGTACTTCACCATGACGGGCAACCCGCTCGAAAGCGCGCCCGCCGCTATCGCCCGCGACGACGCCGCCCTGAAATGGATATTCGAAACCTACATCAAACCACCAAGAATGGCAAGGCGGAAAAAGAACCGGGCCGCGCCGCCCGGATCGCTTTCTGACGACGATGTGCCGGACAAGGCGCGGAGCGCGAAGAACGGCGACGCCTTTGCCGCGCTCTGGGCCGGGCAATGGCAGGACAGCTATGCCAGCCAGTCCGAGGCGGACCTCTCGCTGTGCTGCTCTCTGGCCTTCTGGACGGGCAAGGACAAGGAACAGATGGACAGGCTCTTCCGGCAAAGCGGCCTGTATCGGCCCAAATGGGATACTGTCCATCATGCCGGCGGCGCGACGTACGGCGAGGAAACCCTGGCCCGCGCTATGGATCTTGCGGAGGACGTTTACAGCCCAGATGCCGATAACACCATTTTTGAACGTGGCGGGCGGTATTACCGCGCCAAGGGCGATAACGTGTACCCGATCACCAACTTTGTCTGCGTGCCTCATGAAATGATCGTGTCGGAGGATGAAACGCAGATGGCCGTTGATCTCGTGACCACGCATCATGAGACGTTTCGCCTGACGTTCATGACCACTGACTTTGGCAACCTTCAGAAGTTCAAGAACGTCCTGAATAAGCGTACCATATCGCTGTCCTACACCGGGGGTGAGGGTGACCTTGAACTGCTCAAAGGCTATCTGGCAGGGCTTCCGTGGACAGTGAAACACGGCGTCAAGGCTTTGGGGATTCATCTATACGGCGGCTGCTGGGTATTCGTATCGCCGGACGGCGCCATGGGCAGTGGCGGAGACAATGTGCTGGAGGATGTAGTGCAGCTGGAGAAGCATCAGGGCATTGAGACGGGTATTCAGCGCCGCAAGGCTATTGACGCGGACGGGCTTATGGCCTTGGGTCCATCGCTGCTCCGATACAATGAATCGGCTAAGACAGTGGCGGTACTGGCGTGGTGCGCGGGCTGTTTTATCAAGGAGCACCTACGACAGGCTGGCATCAAATTTCCCCACCTATTCCTGATCGGCGAAGCGGGCAGCGGCAAGAGCAACACCCTGGAGCGTGTCATTCTGCCCGTATTCTCCCGCACGAAGGTCATCGCGGCCACGCAGGTCACGGCGTTTACGCTCATGAAGGAAAGCGCCTCCAGTAACCTTATCCCTCAGGTCCTGGATGAATTCAAACCTTCCAAAATTGACCGGATCCGCCTCAATGCCCTGTATAACCATATGCGCGACACATATGACGGACACGCGGGCCTGCGCGGCCGGGCTGACCAGACCGCCGTGAGCTATGCGCTCCTCGCGCCGCTGATCATCGCGGGTGAGGAATCACCGGACGAGGCCGCCATCCGGGAGCGGAGCATGGAGCTCCTGTTCTCCAAGCGTGATCTAAAAGACTCCGCCTGCCGTGCCGCGTTCCAGCAGCTGACGCGGATGCCGGACGCGCTGGCGGCCTTTGGGCGCGGGCTCCTGGATACGGCGCTGGCAACGCCGGGCGCGGACGCAGTCACGTGGTACGACGAATCGTTATCGCTGTTCAGCAAGGAACTGCCGACACGGATCATTAACAACCTCGCATGCTGCATGACGGGCCTGCGGTTGGCCGAAAAGCTATGCGTGTCCCTTGAGCTGGCCTGGAATGATGTGTTCTCGTTCGCGTTGAATGGCTGCGCGGTGTGTCTTCAATACGCGGCCCGTGAATACCTGCTGGACGGAGGGGAGACGAACAAAAGCGTGGTCGAACAGACTCTGGAAGTCATGGACCGCATGGGGCTGGATGAGGAGGAATGCCGGATGCTGGAGAATGGTACACAGGCCGCGGTCCACTTCAAAGGCGTATATGATCGTTATACAAAATATCGCCGTGATCATGCCATCGTAGGGGAATGCCTGACCTACGCACAGTTCATGAGGCAGCTCCGCAAGTCGGAGCTGTATGTAGATGAACGGCCGGTGCGGTTCAACAGCGAGGTTCACTGGGCGGTTATCCTGAACTATGCCACATTGAGGCAAAGATGTGATGTGACAGGGTTTTCCAGCGGCGGGATTAAGCCGCTGGGCTCTGGCACAGTGTAAGGTTGTAATGAAATGAAGAGTAAAACCTTACAAAAACATTACAGCCCGGAAGCCTTGATTTTATTGGGGTTTTACCCGCTTTGTAATGTTGTGATGGAAAAATCCAAAATGTGTATATACGTACACGCGTGCGCGCGCACCTATGCATACGTGCACGCGCGCGGCTGTGGCGCCCTATATCGTTTGGGGGCATTTTTACCTTACACATTACAAGAGGCCCGCCATGCTGGAGCGTGATATAACCGCCGCGATCCTGCGGCACCTTAAAACCGTGCCCCACTGTTTCGCCTGGAAAACCCACGGCGGACCTTACAGCACGGCTGGAATCCCGGACATTATCGCCTGCGTAGGCGGGAGGTTTGTCGCCTTTGAAGTCAAGACACAAAGCGGAAAGCTCACAAAGCTGCAAGAGGTCACCATACAGCGAATCAACGAAGCAAAGGGCAAAGCCTACAAAGTTCAAAGCGTCGAGGAAGTCAAGGAGATTTTTAAAAACCTTAACGTTTGAACAGGAGGGTTCCCCTATGATAGCTTGGGCATATTTGGATAAAAAAGCCGCCGCTGTGGATGCGCTTAAGGATTACGTGGCGATGGAGTTCATCATCATCAATCATGAGGATGTGGAGAAAGAATTGCGAGAAAGCATGACCAGCGTCCGCTCCTCCAGCCCAGCAGGAATGCCTTACAACCCCGACCTCAAACGCGGCGAGGCGCGGATTGCAGCGCGGATTGACGAAATAGACATTCTCAAGGAACGCTATCGAAGCGCTGTGGAGTATATGGCATGGTTCAAGCCCGCGTGGGATGAGCTTAAAGAAGAGGAACAGATTGTGCTGTCAGAGTTTTATCTCCACAACGATAATAGTCAGGAGGATTCGGTTGGCCGCATCTGCAATCGCTTTAGGATCGAACGGTCTTCCGCTTACAACAAGAAAAACCGTGCGCTTGCCCGTCTGACAATCCTTCTTTACGGCAGATGAGTAAAGTGAGTAAAATCGCGGATGACTTTTGCTTTTAGCGGTGCTATACTGACATTGTTAAAAGATATATCACAGCGCGAAGCCTTCGGTTCAATCGAGCCGGGGGCTTTTGCATTGCCTTGGAGGAATCAACATGCCGCGTAAGCCCAAGAAGCCCTGTGCGTATCCAAACTGCCCTAGGCTAACAGAAAGCCGCTTCTGCGAGGAACACGCCAAGCGGGACGCGTGGGAGTATGAACGCTACCGACGAGACCCTACCACCCACAAACGCTACGGCAGAGCATGGAAACGTATCCGTGACCGTTACATCGCGGCACACCCATTGTGCGAGCGGTGCGAGGCTGCCGGCCGGATCATATCCGCCGAGGAGGTGCACCACATCCTGCCGCTGTCCCAAGGCGGGACACATTCGGAGGATAACCTCATGGCGTTATGTGCGTCCTGCCATTCTGGGATTACTCTGGGTGACAACAACCGGCATCATAGAAAATCCTTTTGACGGGGGTAGGGGCGGCCTGAATCTCCGCAGCCTTCCCAGCCGTGCAACGGCGTGGGGTCACGCACGAAAAATCGCGCTTTCAAGTTGGGTATATAAAAACTTGATGGGAGGGTGGCGTCCGCGGCGAAGGATGGTACAAACCGGGGCAGCGTGGACCGGCGCGGACAGAAGAAAAAGTCCCCCTGAGATTATAGTTTCAAAGGCAATCCAAGCAGAATTTACTTGCAATTTAAGGCTTTTAGAGTGATGAATGCTACCTACCAAAGCGAAAGGCAGGTATTGTTTATGTCTAATTACCCCACTGCATTCTTCATCGCGAACCCATCTCTGTTCGAGGATTTGATGCGCCCACACCTTGCCGGCCGGCGAAAGCCCTATGTGGTAGAAAAGATGATTGAGCTTGCGAGGATCGACTATGAAAACTTTATCACTGATCTTACCGTTGACCGATGGTTCATTGAAAAATATGCCGGGCTATGCAAGGTTGATAAAGCTGGTGTTTGGCATTGCATTCTCGTTCGGCAACGCGGCAGAACGGATGGCGTGCTGGTGATGCCAGAGGGGCGGGACTATCCCAAGTGGGCGGCATATATATCCGGCGACTAACGGGCAAGCAAGATAGACACGAGGGAGTAGCAAAACATACCATTATCGGGGCTCATCTTTGGTACATTTATATTGCGGAATTCTCTTGCTATTTAGGCCGTTTAGAGTGATTAATGTACATGCAAAAAGCAAACAAAAACAGGAGGATGGAGAAGATGGAAAAGACATTGGAACGGATCGCGCGGGAACAGCTTGGCCTTGAAACCCTTGAAACGCGGAACAACGACGACCTGGATTTTCACGATCATGGCATTTGGAGCCTCAAGGCAGCGCTGGAAGCGGCATACAAGGCAGGACAGGCGGCTGCAGAAACAAAGAGATGATTCCATAACGGTAAAACGCCGGAAACAAAAACAAACGGGCTTCACAAGGCCCGTTTTATCTTTCTACGAAGCCAGCTTGAGCGCAGTCGACAAGCAGCCTTTAAATGCTGAAAGATGATATCAAGGGTGGTGGGAGGTGACGCATATGGCAAACGGACACGGCGGCGCAAGAATCGGCGCCGGCCAAAAGAAAAAGCCGCTGGCTGAAAAACTACAAAACGGGAATCCCGGCCACAGGCCGTTGGAAGCTATCACATTCGAGGCGGCCGACCTGCCGTCCGAAACCATGCCGCCACCCAAAGAATACATGGTGGCGCGGCAAAAGGACGGCAAGGATACCGTGGCAGTGGATGTGTACGAAAACACATGGAAATGGCTGCAGGAGCGCGGCTGCTCGCACCTCATTCCCGCGCAGGTGCTGGAGCATTACGCCCAGACAGTCGCCCGATGGGTGCAGTGCGAGGAAGCCATCACTACTTTTGGCTTTCTTGGCAAACACCCCACAACAGGCGCGCCGATCCCATCGCCATTTGTCTCAATGAGCCAAGGCTTTATGAAGCAGGCCAACAACCTTTGGCTGATCATTTTTCAGACGGTCAAGGAGAACTGCTCCACACCGTTTGATGGAACAAACCCGCAGGACGACGTAATGGAGCGGCTGCTTCGGACGAGGAGGGGCTGATTATGGCAAAAGGCATGAACACGGCGGAGCGCTTTGAAAAAGTGGGTATCGGCAAGCTCGTCCCATACGCGCGCAACGCTCGAACACACAGCAAGGAGCAAATTCTTCAGCTTCGCGCGTCCTTGCGTGAATTTGGATTCGTCAACCCAGTCATCGTGGATAAGGACTTGAACATCATTGCTGGGCATGGGCGCGTCATGGCTGCCAAAGAAGAAGGCATAGCCGAGGTACCCTGTGTGTTTGTGGAACATCTCACCGAAGCACAGAAGCGCGCCTACATCCTTGCGGATAACCGCCTCGCCATGAACGCGGGCTGGGACGCCGGGATGCTGTCGGTGGAATTGGCGGATTTACAGGGCGCTGATTTTGATATCTCGCTCCTTGGCTTTGACGATGCCGAGCTTAACAAACTACTGGGCGGCGCTGAGGACATCAAGGATGACGATTTCGACGTGGAGGAAGAGCTTCAAAAGCCCGTCATCACCAAGCCTGGCGACCTGTGGCTGCTGGGCAGGCATCGCCTGGTCTGCGGTGACAGCACGAAGGCCGAAACCTTCGCCCTGCTCATGGACGGAAAACATGCCAACCTTGTGGTGACAGACCCTCCGTATAATGTGAATTACGAAGGTACGGCAGGAAAAATCAAGAATGACAACATGACGGGCGAGAAGTTTTATCAGTTCCTGCTGGACGCTTTTACCTTCACGGAAAAAGCGATGGCGTCCGATGCCAGTATCTATATTTTCCACGCCGACACCGAAGGGTTCAATTTCCGCAAGGCGTTTGCCAACGCGGGCTTCTATCTCTCCGGTACTTGCATCTGGAAAAAGCAGTCGCTGGTACTGGGGCGCTCACCCTACCAGTGGCAGCACGAGCCGGTCCTCTTCGGCTGGAAGAAAAAAGGCAAGCACGCCTGGTATTCCGACCGCAAGCAGTCCACCATCTGGGAGTTTGACAAGCCTAAGAAAAACGGTGACCACCCGACCATGAAGCCGGTGCCGCTGATGGCGTACCCTATTCTCAACTCCAGCATGAGCGGTTGTATCGTGCTTGACCCCTTCGGCGGGTCCGGTTCCACCCTCATCGCCTGCGAGCAAACCGGCCGCATTTGCTATACCGCCGAACTGGATGAAAAGTTCTGCGACGTGATCGCTATGCGATACAGTAAGCAGGTCGGGAGTGCGGAAGGTGTGTCGCTGGTCCGAGACGGTGCAGCCATCCCCTACACGGAGGTGGCCGTCGATGGATAAACCACTCACCCTCGGTTCACTGTTCTCAGGCAGCGGTGGCTTTGAACTTAGCGGCCTGCTCTGTGGAATCAAGCCGCTTTGGGCGTCCGAGGTGGAGCCTTTCCCGATAAGGGTAACGACGAAGCGGCTTCCACAAGTCCGTCACCTCGGCGACATCAATACAATAAACGGCGCGACCGTACCGCCTGTGGACATCATCACAGGCGGTTTTTGCTGTCAAGACCTTTCGGTCGCGGGCAAGCGAGCAGGACTTCATGGCGAACGATCAGGCCTGTTCTTTCAAGTTGTACGCATCATCAAGGGGATGCGCGAAGCCACAGGGAACGAGTATCCCAGGTTCGCTGTGCTGGAGAATGTACCCGGCATTTATTCCTCGGCAGGTGGCGCTGATTTTCTGGAGGTGCTCAATGAGCTTATCAACATCAAACAAGAAGGCATTGCCCCGGACGAAACCCTGTCAATTTCTATGCCTGAAAGCGGCAAATGGTCTACGGCCGGTGAGATCGTGGGAGACGGTTTCTCCCTCGGCTGGCGGACGCTTGACGCTCAATTTTGGGGAGTCGCCCAGCGCCGCCGCCGCTGTTATATTGTCCTCGATCTTACAGGCGAACGTGCCGGAAAAATACTATTTGACGAAACGCGCCTGCGCGGGAATCCTCCGCCGTGCGGCTTCCCGTGGCAAGCGGCTGCCGGAAATTCTGCGGCTGGCGCTGGAAGAGCAGTGCCGTGCCTGATGGATCAGGGCGGCTCGAAGATGGAGATATCCGATAATATAACCGGAACGCTCCGATCCCAAGAACACGGGCATCAGCCCGTCGTGATTGAGTCGGCGGGTTTTTGTACCGAGCATTCGGCGAAAGCCCGGGGCGTGGGCTTTGAGGACGAGAAAAGCCCGACGCTCCGGTCCAGCGTCGTCCCCGCCGCCGTGATTTACGACGCCCGCGGCAACGGTGACGGCGAAACCGCGAACACCGTCACCGGCGACCACAACGGGCATATATCCGATTACACCGCACTGGCGGTCACGCCCCGCGCTTTCGGGATCTGCTCAAAGAACAGCAACAGCATGTTGTCCGATAATCCGCTCTCGGGCGTATATGAGGCCGCTACGTCCCGTACCCTCGACACCTCCGTCCCCGACCCCAACAAAAACGCGGGCGGCATGGCGATTGTGGCGTTCGCGCAAAATCAGCGCGACGAGGTGCGTGACCTCCGCGGCTGCGCAGGGGCGTTGGCCGCCGCGCCGGGGATGAAGCAGCAGACCTTTATCGCGTCGATAGAGGACAACGGTGCGCGCCCGAGGCATAGAGGTTCCGGCATCAGCGAAAACCGCGTAAGCCCGGCCCTCAACACAATCGAACGCCGCGCGGTCGCCTATCAGGACAAGGTCGGCGCGCTGTGTGCCAGCGACTACAAATTCCCACAAAATATGCAGGTTGAGCAGGGTAAGGCCGTGGTCGAGCGTGTGGTTGCCGAAAACTATCAGCACAGCGGCTATCGCGAGATCGATATGGCGGGAGTGCTCAAGGCGTCGGGCGGCGATTTCTCCGGCGGCGAGAACGGCGTGGCCGAGAATTGTCAGCCGGGCTCCGGTGGTTACATCGTGCGGAGGCTTCTTCCATCCGAATGCGCCCTTTTGCAGGGCTTCCCCCCGTGGTGGTGCACCGAGCTTGAGACGCCCGATCCCACCGAGGAGGATATCGCTTTCTGGTCAGAGGTCTGGGAGACGCACCGCAGAGCTATCAGCAAGTCCTCCAAGCCCAAGAGCCGCGCCCAAATCATCAAATGGCTGCAAAATCCACACAGCGACAGTAAGGAATACGCTATGTGGGGGAATGGCATTTGCCTTAACTGCGGGGTTTTCGTCCTCGGCGGCATTGTGTACTATTGCCGGATGACGGCCCCAAATGAGGCCGATAGTTCTACATCGGATTGCTCCGAAATGACTTGATATACTGTGACAAGGACGGTAATATGGGTTACAACGAAGGGCGGGAAACCCTTTGAAATCAAGGAAAACGGAGGATTTCACGATGAAACTCAGCTACCAGTTAGCGGGCGACAAACGCAAAAGTCTGGCGGGCGCGGTAAGCTCCGCGCTGAACGCCCCGGCCAAGTACCTCGGGATGCCGACCGCGAATTATGAAATCGGCGGCTATATCCTCACGAAGGCGGGCGAGCTTATCGGCGAGGACAATTCGGACTTGGAAATCACTCTGCGGGCGAACGGCTTCGAAACCGTCGAACGCGAGTATGACAAATCGGAAACCCACGCCCCGAAGCGCAAGGGCATCCTCGACACACTGGTCGACGAACTCAACGCCAACGCCGGGGAGGGCGAACATTGGGAACGGATGCACAGGCCGCCGACAATCATGGACAACAGCGGGCGGGAACACAATCTCGACGGCACATTCGCCCCCGCCATGACAGAGTGCGGGGAGTTTGGTCTTGGCAAAAAGCGCCGCGACCCCATCGGCAAGGACAGCCCGCAAGCAAGCGACATACCCGATACCGTTACAATCGAGATACCTTTCACCTCCTGCGGCGACCTTACCCTCGCGAAAACGAACCTCTCCGACCTGCTCCAAAGCAAAGCCACCCTTATCAACGCCGCCCTCGGCGAGGACGCATTTTGGTACGCATCGCCGGACGACTGCAGCCCCCAAAATCCCGGCGGCTGGTACGGTCCCGAGCCGCGCGACAACACCCTGCCGATTGAGTTTACGGACGACACGGTCAAATTCGAGTGGCTTCGCTTCGGCACGGACGCCGAGGTGGTGGCGGCTTGGAGCGCGTTCCTTTGCGCGGCGGTCAAGTTTTCAAAGAAGGCCAAACGCGTCACCGCAAGGGATGGGGCGGTCGAGAATGCGAAGTTCCATTTCAGAGCGTTTCTGGTTCGCATCGGCATGAACGGCGCCGAGAACAAAGCTCACAGAAAAACGCTGCTCCATAACCTGACCGGGGACGCCGCCTTTGCCACAGCCAAAAGCAAGGCCTGCTGGCAAGCGAAACATCTCAAAAAAGCGGAGATGGCGGACAATGGCTAACCGATATAAACTCAAAGGGGTACAAGGTTCGGGAACACCAACTCTTCGGCACATCTTCCCCGTTTGGCGCGGCGATAAGCTGCATAACTAACCACGAAATCAGCCGGGCGCAACCCGAATACACCAGTGTGACGGGCTGTGCCTCGTACAGATAGAGTTTGAAAGGCTTCCCCCTGTTAAGCGGCAGGCGGAGGTCTTTTTTCATACCCATTTTTTGCGAGAGAAGGAAACGGCCCCATGCGCAAGCTAAAACTCTACAAGCCCACGGTGTTCAAGGCAAGCGACAGCCGCTACGATAAGGCCGCTGCCGGCTACGCCGTGAACTTCATCGAAGCGTTATGCCATACCAAAGGCTCGTGGGCGGGAAAGCCCTTTGAACTCATCGACTGGCAGGAGCGCATCGTCCGTGACGTGTTCGGCGTCGTCAAACCCAACGGCTACCGGCAGTTCAATACCGCTTATGTGGAAATCCCGAAAAAGATGGGTAAGTCTGAGCTCGCCGCCGCCATCGCCCTGCTGCTCACTTGCGGCGACAGCGAAGAACGCGCCGAGGTCTATGGCTGCGCCGCCGACCGCCAGCAGGCCAGCATCGTTTTCGAGGTGGCGGCCGACATGGTGCGGATGTGTCCGGCGCTCGCCAAGCGGGTGAAACTGCTGGCTTCCGCCAAACGGCTGGTGTATCTGCCAACCAACAGCTTCTATCAGGTTCTCTCCGCTGAAGCGTACTCCAAGCACGGTTTCAACATTCACGGCGTGGTATTCGACGAGCTCCACACCCAGCCGAACCGCAAACTGTTTGATGTCATGACCAAAGGCTCCGGCGACGCCCGCACCCAACCGCTCTACTTCCTCATCACCACGGCTGGGACGGACACCCAGTCCATTTGCTATGAAACCCATCAAAAGGCGCTGGATATCATTGAGGGCAGGAAGTCTGACCCGACTTTTTACCCGGTCATCTACGGCGCGAAGGACGGGGACAACTGGACTGACCTTAAGGTGTGGAAGAAAGCGAATCCCTCGCTGGGCATTACCGTGGGGATAGATAAAGTCCGCGCGGCCTGTGAATCGGCCAAGCAGAACCCCGGCGAGGAGAACAGCTTTAGGCAGCTTCGCCTCAATCAATGGGTGAAACAGGCCGTCCGATGGATGCCGATGGCGAAGTGGGACGCTTGCGCGTTCCCGGTCGACCCGGAGGAGTTGAAGGGGCGCGTCTGTTACGGCGGGCTTGACCTGTCGTGGTCGAGCGACATCACGGCCTTTGTGCTGGTGTTCCCGCCCGCGAGCGATGATGACCGCTACACTATCCTGCCGTACTTTTGGGTGCCGGAGGAGAATATCGCCCGGCGCGTCGCCAAAGACCATGTGCCTTACGATGTGTGGGAACGGCAGGGCTGCCTGCTGACCACCAAAGGCAACGTCGTCCACTACGGCTACATCGAAAAATACATTGAGCGGCTGGGCGAAAAGTACAACATCCGGGAGATCGCCTTTGACCGCTGGGGCGCGGTGCAAATGACGCAGAATCTTGAGAACATCGGCTTCACGGTCGTACCCTTCGGCCAGGGCTTCAAGGATATGTCGCCGCCGACCAAAGAACTGATGAAGCTGGTGCTGGAGGGGAAGCTCGTCCACGGCGGCCACCCTATCCTGCACTGGATGATGGACAATATATTCATCAAGACAGACCCGGCGGGCAACATCAAGCCGGACAAGGAGAAATCTACGGAGAAGATCGACGGCGCGGTGGCGACCATCATGGCGCTTGATCGTGCCATCCGCTGCGGCAATGATACGGGCGAATCCGTGTACAACTCACGCGGATTATTGATTCTGTAGAAAGGTGATGCGTATGAACCCAATTAAAAAGCTCTTTGGCTTCCACTCCAGGGATAAGCCCACAAACAAAGTCGGCAGCGGCTTCAGCTTCCTGTTCGGCGGCACGGCCAGCGGCAAGGCGGTCAACGAAAAGTCGGCGATGCGGACCACAGCGGTCTATGCCTGCATTCGCATCCTCGCCGAGGCGATTGCGGGGCTACCTCTCCACCTTTACGAGTACAACGATACGGGAGGAAAAGAGCGCGTTCCCGATCATCCGCTGTATTATCTGCTCCACGACGAACCCAACCCAGAGATGACTTCATTTGTGTTTCGAGAAACGCTGATGAGTCATCTTCTTTTATGGGGAAACGCTTATGCGCAGGTCATCCGTGACGGGCGCGGCAACCCGCTGGCGCTGTATCCGCTGCTTCCTTCCAAGATGGAAGTCAGCCGTGCGCCAAACGGCGAACTGCTCTATTCCTATCGCATGGAAAAAGAGGAAAGCCGGGAGAAGCCGAACGGCGGCACGGTGATCCTGCGCCGAGACCAAGTCCTGCATATCCCTGGTTTGGGCTTTGACGGCTTGCTGGGATACAGCCCCGTCGCCATGGCGAAAAACGCCGTGGGGCTGGCAATCGCCACCGAGGAATACGGCGCCGCGTTCTTTCAGAACGGCGCGAACCCGGGCGGCGTGTTGGAACACCCCGGCGTGGTCAAGGCGCCCGACCAACTGCGCGAAAGCTGGTACGGACAGTTCGGCGGCAGCGGCAAGGCGCATAAAATCGCCGTTTTGGAGGAAGGTCTCAAGTTCCACGCCATCGGCATCCCGCCGGAGCAGGCGCAGTTTTTACAGACACGTAAGTTCCAAATCAACGAAATCGCCCGCATCTTCCGGGTACCGCCCCACATGGTGGGCGACTTGGAGAAATCCAGCTTCAGCAACATTGAGCAGCAGTCACTGGAATTCGTCAAGTACACGCTTGACCCCTGGGTGATCCGCTGGGAGCAGAGCTTACAGCAGTCGCTCATCCTGCCTGCCGAAAAAGGCAAGCTGTTCATCAAGTTTAACCTGGACGGCCTTCTTCGCGGCGACTACCAGAGCCGCATGACCGGCTATGCCACGGCACGGCAGAACGGCTGGATGTCGGCCAATGACATCCGGGAACTGGAGGACATGAACCGTATCTCCGCCGAGGAGGGCGGCGACCTGTACCTCATCAATGGCAATATGCTCCCGCTCAAAAACGCGGGAGCTTTCGCAAAATCGAAAGAAACAGAGGAAACCACATGAGGAAATTCTGGAACTGGGCAGAACCTGCCTCGAAGGTACGCGATTCCGACACGGACGAACGCACCCTCTATCTCAACGGCCCCATCGCGGAGGAAACTTGGTGGGGCGACGAGCAGACCCCGGCGGCGTTCAAAAAAGAATTGCTCGCCGGCAGCGGCCCCGTCACCGTCTGGATCAACTCGCCCGGCGGTGACGTGTTCGCGGCGGCGCAAATCTACAATATGCTGATGGAATACACAGGCGCGGTCACCGTCAAGATCGATGGCATCGCAGCCAGCGCCGCGTCGGTCATCGCCATGGCGGGCGGTAAGGTGCATATGTCTCCGGTCAGTATGCTGATGATCCATAACCCTGCCACGATTGCCAGCGGTGACAGCGAGGAAATGCTCAAAGCCAAAGCCCTGCTGGACGAGATAAAGGAAAGCATCATCAATTCGTATGCGTTGAAAACCGGGCTGTCCCGCGCGAAGTTGTCCCACCTTATGGACAACGAAACCTGGATGAACGCGCACAAGGCCGTAGAGCTTGGCTTTGCCGACAAAATCCTGTACGCGGACGGCGAAGAACCGGAAGATGGCACAGAGCCGAAGTTCGCGTGGAATAAGGGCGGCGTGTTGTTCAGCTGCGCGGCGGTCACCAACTCCCTGCTCGGCAAGATGCCGAAACCCAAGGCAAAAGAACCCGATCCCCCGGCGCCCGCTGAACCGGCGGGCATCCGGGCAGACAGCCTGTATCACAGGCTGAATCTCATCACCCATTAATTTAGAGGAAGAGAAAATCACATGAGCAAGATTATCGAACTGCGCGAAAAGCGCGCGAAAGCGTGGGACGCGGCAAAGGCATTCCTGGACACCAAACGCGGTGACAACGGGCTTCTGTCCGCCGAAGATACCGCGACTTATGACAAAATGGAAGCGGATGTCGTCGCGCTCGGCAAGGAGATCGAGCGGCTGGAACGCCAGGCCGTCATGGACGCGGAACTGGCGAAAGCCACCAGCGCACCCATCACCAACAAGCCCACGGGTGATTCCGGTGAAGAGAAAACCGGCAGAGCTTCCGGCGAGTACAAAAAGTCCTTCTGGAACGCCATGCGTGGCAGGAACACCACCGTGGTGCTGAACGCCCTGCAGGTCGGCACCGACAGCGAGGGCGGCTACCTTGTGCCAGAGGAATTTGAAACGAGGCTGGTTCAGTCGCTGGAGGAGGAAAACATCATCCGCCAGCTTGTCACTGTAATCACCACGGGCGGCGACCGTAAAATCCCCGTCGTGGCGGCCAAAGGCACCGCGTCCTGGGTGGATGAGGAAGGTGCTATCCCCGAAAGCGACGACAGCTTCGGCCAGATTTCTCTCGGCGCGTTCAAGCTGGCGACCATGATCAAAGTTTCGGAGGAACTTCTCAACGACAGCGCCTTCGATCTGGAATCCTACATTGCCCAGGGCTTCGGCAACCGTATCGGCAACCGCGAGGAGGAAGGCTTCCTGGCTGGCAACGGCACGGGCAAGCCTACCGGCGTCTTCAACGCCACCGGCGGCGCCCAGGTTGGCGTCACCACCGCGTCGGCTACCTCTATCACGCTGGACGAAGTACTGGACTTGTTCTACAGCCTCAAGTCACCCTATCGCCGCAACGCCGCGTTCATCATGAACGACGCCACGGTCAAGGCGATCCGCAAGTTGAAGGACTCCACCGGCCAGTACCTGTGGCAGCCTTCTATTAAAGAAGCGACCCCCGACACCATTCTCAGCCGCCGGCTCTACACCTCGACCTATGTGCC
>WRGP01000247.1 GCA_009787135.1 Bacillota bacterium
GGGGTAATTTGATTTGCCCGGATAAAAAAATTTATTCTATCATGAAATATATAAATTTTATGAACGGCGGGCGATTTTCACGCCCGCCGTAAGCCCTTGCCTATATTTTCATGCCCCGCGCCCGTGTACGGTGTTGTTCCTGCCTGTCCTCACGCATGAGATTTTCGCGCCTTTCCGGACACCTCCCTTCACAGAGGCCTTCGTGAAAATCCCTCACTTTCTCAAATAATATGGGTAGTATTTTCGGAAAACGCATTTTGTCAGGGATAGTGTCAAACAGCCGAATCTCTGTCATTTCAAAATTGGGCATATCACCCAGCTCTTGTATATGGGCAATGAACACCTGACCGTTCGAATATCCCGCCTGTACATGAACCGTATAGTCAAACGCAGGCGCTATATCGTATTTGACAGCGCCGGTTTCTTCATACAGTTCACGCTTTGCGCCTTCGAGCGGGGTTTCACCCGGTTCGATATGCCCGCCCGCCGTTTCAAAAGTGTCTCGTTCTTTTGCGCGGCAGTAAAGCCATTTGCCTTGATAACGGGCAAAGATTACGGCAAAGCGATACGCGCGGAGAGTGCCTAAATCGTATATGCGAACTACGCATTTACCGGCATCGGGCGTTTGTGCGGGATTGGATAAATCAAATGGGGGGTAAATCTCTTTGAGATACCATGCCGGTATGGGATTCCGCATATTATCGAACCAGCGCAGAACGTCCTGCGCTTGTCGCATCATGGTGTCGAGGTCGGACCGCCCGAACGGAACCGCCCAATAAATGGACGACAGCGTATTGCTTGAAATATAGAAAGCAAGTAACTTGAAAAAATCTATCGGCGGCTCACCGCCAAAATATCCGCGAAGCTGCCCTGTGGCAAAATGCGGACTGGCTGCCGCGCTCCAAACGATACGGTTAAATTCTTCCCACGGGTCGCCGAAGTCATAGCGGTCGAAGTCAATAATGATCAACTCGCCGCGCTCAATCATCATATTGCCGACATGGTAATCGCCATGCTGAAAGCATTGCGGACGGTTTTCAAGCAACTCGCGGTTTTTCTCTATATACTCAATGACATAATCATCTCCGTCGAAGCGCAGACCGCATTCGCGGTATTTTTGGATCTTCCCATTCGTCTTGCGGCTGAACCGGGAGGCCCATTCTTCCTGCGTTTCCGGCGCAGGGATGGTGTGCATTTCCCTTAATATTTCGCCGGACTTCAACCCCAAAACATACTGCTCTGTTTCTGGCAGCAGCGGCAGAACCGCTTCCAAATCCTCCCCATCAATCCAACGCTGGAGCGAGTAAACGCCATCCGCGCAAGTGCCAAACTCAACCGGACCACATATGGGAATACCGAGCGCGGCTACTCGTTCGAGCATTTCAAATAACGCCTTACGGGTTTCATATCGGGAGGCAGGCGTAATACGAAGCAGATACTTTGTTCCGTCGGTCTTGGTGACGCAGTATTTTTTATCCTCTGACCAGCCTTTTTCGATTGGCTCAACCTTAGCAAATGTATCGAAGCCTTTCATATCAAGCGCCTTCGGGAATTGCCCAGGTGTTTCCGAATTGAATCGCGCCATCAATTTTTCCGGCTTTGCAAAGCGTATGAAGCTGCCTTACAGAAATACTCCATCGCTCCGCCAATTTTTCGGCTCGTGCATATCCGTTCATATCAGTACCCCGCGCAAAGCAAATCGAATGATTCTTATCATCCTTAAGTATATTTGTTTCATCGCGTTTTGTCAAAATGATTGTTCAAAAACGCGGCTTCGATGATAAATGATCCCGCGCCGATTCTTACGATTCCCCTCAGGTGCGCTCCACGCCGTTAAACGCAATCAGTTCCGCCGCGGCGACGTGAGGATTTCGATACCGCGCCTTGCCCCGCGTTTTTTCTTTCCAATCCATCGCGCAAGCAGGGCAGATATGGACGCAGGCCAAACAGTGTTCACACCGGTGCAGGAAAGCGGGGTTCCCGTGCTCCATCGCTATATTGTTTGCGGGGCAGACTTTTTGACACGCCGCGCACCCTGTGCAGGCAGGGCCAACGGTAAAATGCTGGTCGGCGCGCTCCTTGGGATAAAACCTGTACATCAGCCTGTTCACCCCTGTAAAAGCCTGTATTCGATTGGACGCCCGGTTTTGAATCGCGGCCGCTATTTTCACAATGTTTTCATCAATGCTTTTGCGAAAAATTTCGCTGTCATTCACCCCAAAGAGCGGGATGTAATTTTGCACCGACTTTAAATTCACCGCATACTGGAGTGGAATGCCCTTTTGCCCCAGCAATTGTTTCACACGGCCAGGCACGCCATAGGATACGTTGCCATAGGTGGCAACCGCGAAAACATACGCGTCTTGATCTGATATTTTTATTTCCGAAAGGAAACGCTCCACCATGCGGGGCAGCCCACAAAAGAATACGGGAAACACAAATCCGATCACACGATCTTCACATATCACCGATCCCCCGTTCATGGGCAGGACGTTCCCATGGATTTTTTCCGCTATCCTTTTGGCCGTGTACAGGCTGTTGCCTGTTGACGTAAAGCAAAATACTGCCGCCATATCAACCACGCTCCTCCTGCTCCCGTATTCGTTTGATCATCGCCTCGGCGGGGAAATCCGGATGTACGTATTTGGGCTTATCCAATTCTTTGCCGCCAAAAAGAATGGCATTTTGCGGGCAGTATTGTATGCATGCCATGCACCGGTAGCATTGATGCTGAAAAGAGGGCGTATTGTCCCTCATTACAATGTTGCTTGCCTGGCAAACCTTTGCGCAAATGCCGCAGCCCGTACATTTGCCGCCGATGCTGTATTCTTTATCCCAGCCGGAGGTATCTTTTACAATACCTTTCCTGACCTCTTTTCGGGAAAGCAGCCGGTTTATTGTAAAAAACATAAGGCTGCTCCGTTGTATACTTTCCTTTTCCGCTTTTATTTCCTCCGCATATCGGTGTATTTTTTCCCGCATCAAAGCCAATGCCTTTTCCCGCCGCTCTCCAGACTTGCTGCCAAGCGATTCATAAGAACCGGCCACAATATAATTGCCGATTGCTGCCGCATACCTGCCGTAGTGCAGTTTCTTCCCCTTTTGCCGGAGCTCCTTTTGAAGAAATTTGAGGCTATAGCCTTGACCGCCCCCGGCCGGGACAATGGCGAAAATGTAGGCAACACCGTCCAGGTTTAATTGTCGTATAAACGTCCGCACGATATTCGGTATGCCGCCAAAGTAATTGGGGAAAACAAAACCGATTTTGGGCGCGCCGACTTTTATTTCCCCTGCCGTGGATTTCGCCAGCAGCCGCGGTATTCGTTCCACCGTCGCATCGCCAACAACAGTGCTTACTTGATCCGAGATAGAAAGTGCCGTGCCCGTTCCGCTGAAAGTATAAATACATGTTTTCATCTTTTTACCCCTTTCGCACGTCCTCAAATATCTGGCTGATAAACCCGTCAATCCGCGCTTCGCTTTCCACATAGGCATCAATGCTGTCGATCATTGGCATCAGGTCTTCCATCAAATGGATTATTTTCTGATAGTTATGGACCGCCTGCCTAAGCTCCGCGATCTTCGTGTTCAAAATGCCCTTGCAAACCGCGTTGCATCCATCGCTTGCTTCCTTCCCGAACTGTTCCACCATTTTCTTAATCTCAAACAGAGAGAAGCGCGCGTATTTCATAACCGCGATATACTTCAAATTCAAGATATCGTTATCATCATAGTACCGATATCCGTTTTCATGGCGCCCCGGGGAAACAATGCCAGCCTTTTCGTAATAGCGCAGCGTATCGGCGGGGATGCCCGTTTTTTCGGAAGTTTGTTTAACGCTCCAGCGCATGAAAAGCCCTCCCTTCTCACACAAAGTATAACATTGGAGTGAACTCCAATGTCAAGCGTTATATTTCGGCGCGGCATAGTATACCCCTCGTCCCTCCCGCATACGCTGGCGGCAGGGGGAGGGGTTTTCATGCTTGCGTCCATTCCATGGCGGCTCATCGTCTGGAGCATCGCGGGGCTGGTAGCTCTATATTTTCTGGGCTGGGAGGCCTTCGGGCCCCCGCGCAAAGCGCGCGTTCTGCTCATGAACGGCATCAGCGGGCTGGCGGCGTCATGGGGCATGCAACTCATCGCCGGGTTCTTCGGCGCGCAGATGAACATCAACCTGGCCGTGCTGGGCGCGTCCGTCTTGCTTGGCATTCCGGGCGCGGTGCTCATGGGCATCCTTAAATGGGTGCTTCGGTAACTTTCCGGGGATGGTGTCCCCATCCCCGCTCTTCCGCCGGCAGAACCCCGGTTCAATCAGATGGAATCGGCGGCCCGCTCACGAGCAGCTCACAGGGGCCTTCCACCCAAACGCCTTCCGTGAAAGGCGGCATATACATCGTCTCGCCCGGGAGGAACACAAGCGCCTCGTTTCCCTGGACAAGCCTGCCCGCGCCCAGCGCGGTCAAAAACCTGAAGCCGGCGGCAATGGGCAGCGGAAGCCGCGCCCGCGCTTGCAGCTTCATGAGCGTAAAATGCTCGGTATCCAAATAGCGTATCACGGCCCCGCCCTCGCATGGCTTCACAACCCCAGCCGTGGACGACAGCCGCAGATCGGCGCGCGCCACATCGCACGCCTTGTCCCAGTGAAGCGGTCTCATGCCGCCATCCGGGTCGCGGCGGTTCCAATCCCAGAATCGATAGGTCACATCGCTGGATTGCTGGATTTCATAGAGCAGGATACCCGCCCCAATGGCATGCACCATGCCGGGCGGGATATAAAAAACATCCCCTCGGGCCACCTCCACCCAGCGCAGACGCGCCTCAAGGTCCTTACCGGCCAGCGCGCGCACGTCCGTGCCGGGCGTGAGGCCGTAGACGATTTTGGCGCCCGGCTCGGCGGCCAGGATGAGCCACGCCTCCGCCTTGCCGCGCTTGCCGTTTTCATAGGCGGCGGCGTACGCGTCGTCCGGGTGAACCTGCACGGACAGCGTCTCTCTGGCGTCCAGCAGCTTCAGCAGCAGCGGAAGCGGGCCGCCCGCGCACGCTGTCAGCGTGCGGCCGTCCGTCAGAACGCTCTCCAAGCCGGCCAGGGTAGACGCCTCCAGTGCCTCCCCGGTGTGATCATCTGGGATATCCTTGCCAAAAACGCGCCTGAGCGCGTCCCCGCCCCAGGGTGTGGCCGCCCCATAGCGGTAGGCGGGTTTCATTTTATAGACAAACATATCAGAAAAGACGAAATACGGAATACAATTCTTCCCAATGCGGATGGGCATGCGAAAGACCGCGAATTTTGTATCAATATGAAGATGTGGTGAAGAAGATCGATTTTCATGTCGAAAACATGATATGTAGGGAGATAATTTGATAATAATATGCACGATTTTCTTGACAAGTGGGACAAACTGTGATACACATTCCATATTGGAAAAAATAGGCAGCACCTCAAACCCTTGGGGGAGGAATGTACATGCCCGGTTCCATCCAGATTTCATACCTGAGCCACAGCGGTTTCGCTGTGCGCACGCGGGACACCCTGCTCGTTTTTGACGACGCGGGGGGAAAGCCCAGAAACGGCGATTCCCTTGAGACCGGGCATGTGACCCGCCCGCTGATTGACGAACACCAGCGCACGATCTTTTTTGTCAGCCACAGCCACGCGGATCATTTCAGCCCCGCTATCTATGATTTCAGCGATGCCGGCATGGTGCATTACGTGCTGGGCGACGACCTGCCGGAGCGCTATAGCGGCTACCGCATGAGCCCGGGGGACAAGCTGTCTCTGGGCGGCGCGGAGATCACCGCCTTCGACTCCACGGACGAGGGGGTTTCCTTTCTGGTCGCGATCGACGGCTGGATGCTGTTCCACGCGGGCGACCTAAACCTGTGGCATTGGCGCGAGGAATCTACCCTGCGCGAGATCGAGCAGGCGGAGCGCGATTATGAGGCGGCCGTGAGGCCCCTGGAGAATCAGCCGATTGACATCGCTTTCTTCCCGCTGGACCCGCGCATGGGCGAGATGTATGACGCCGGCGCGCTGCACTTCCTCATGAGCGTCAAGCCGCGCGTGATGATCCCCATGCACTGGTGGGGCCGCGCGGATGTGGCGCTGGAATTCACCAGAAGGAACCGTTCGAAGCACGTCGAGATTCTGCCGCTGACGAAACCGGGCCAAACCGTCCAAATTTCAAAGGGCGATGGCGGAGAGGTTCTGTTGCCCGATCAATAGGCGTAACGAAAGGAGGCCTGACCCATGGCGTTTACCTTCGCGCACAACAACCTCAATGTAAAAAACCTAGCCGAAAGCCTCGCCTTCTATGAGAAGGCGCTGGGCCTTTATGAGGCGCGGCGTAAGGAGGCCGCGGACGGAAGCTTTACCCTCGCGTTTCTCACGGACGGCCGCACGCCGCATCTGTTGGAACTAACCTGCCTGCGGGATCACCCGCAGCCGTACGATCTGGGCGAGAATGAAATACACTTAGCCCTTCGGGCGGACGATTATCAGGCGGCGCGCACGCTTCATCGGGAGATGGGCTGCATCTGCTATGAAAACGAGGCCATGGGCATCTATTTTATCGAGGACCCGGATGGATACTGGATTGAGATCATCCCATGATCGCGCCGGAGACGCTGGGGGCAATTGGCGCGTACGTTCCGCGCTCAGCGCAGGAGGCAAGCGATCAGCGCCTGATCCTTTTGTACGCGCGCCAGCATCCCGAGACGGTTCTCACGCGCGAAAACGAAATCGCGCACATCACCAGTTCAGGCTTTATCGTCAACGCGGCCTGTGACCGGGCGCTGATGGCGCACCATACCCTGCGCGGCGCCTGGGCCTGGACGGGCGGGCACGCGGACGGGGAAAACGATCTGCTGGCCGTCGCCGTGCGCGAGGCGTATGAGGAGACGGGCGTTCATGCCCTGCCGCAAACCGGCGAAATCGCCGCCGTTGATATCCTGTATATGCCCCGCCATGTACGGCGGGGGCGCTTTGTCAGCACGCACCTGCACCTGAACGTGTCCTATATTCTCGTGGCGAATGAGAACGAGCGCTTTACGGTCAAGCCCGGTGAGAACACGGCCATACGCTGGTTTCACGCGAGTGAAATCACGGCGCCACTTTTTCATGCGGATGATGCGGCGCTGTATGGGAGGCTTTGGGAGAGAGCGGCGGCGGGGCTGTAATTGAATTTACCCTCTCGCCCACCGTGCCGGATACCATTTTTGAAACCAAGCGGTAAACACGCTCATCAACGCGGGGCAAAGCGTGTTGATTACGCCGATATAAGCCGATAAGCCCGTGCCCATGATGATATACGTCCATATAGGCGTTATCAGATACAACACGCCCCACGCGGCCGTCAATATCCGGTTCGTTTGGATGAAGATCGGGTTGTCAAACGCGCTGTCAGCGCCGTACTTGGCCGCGCTATAGTGTGCGGTAAGCGGTATTTTTACCAACGCGCCGATACACCACAGCAAGCCAAAGGCCAAATAGCTTAGCGGCACGGCAATGCGCGCGTCGGCGCCCAGCAGCACCGCCAGGGAAAGCCCGGCAACAACGGGGACGCTGATTTGCTCAAAGACGACAGGCTGAAAAACAAGCCAGAGCAAAGGCACGCAGGCCGCCGCGGCAATGCCTATCGCGCCGCCGACGGTCGCATGGATTGCCAGGACCACCCAAATGATAATCCACGGCGCGAGCAGGACGTACATATTCGTTTTGCGCCCCTGGTTTTTGGATTGCCGCCGGTTTGGCGTGCCCGCGCCAAAGAGCTCGTCCCATTTGAGCATGATGCTAAAATCGCCGAGGACTTTGTATTGCCGCTGAAACAGCGCGTCCTGCCCGCTGATCTCGCCTCTGGCGATGGACCGCCAAACGGTGATCGGCGTTTCGATTCTCGTGGTGTACTGCTTAAAGTTGTCCTCTATGACTTCGGAGCCCTGTTTTGTCAATAAGATCTGGTATGTTTTGCCGATGTCGGTGTAATAAAACTCCAGAACGCGCTCCTCGCCATCCGGCCTGTACAAGGCCGCCATTTGGGTTGTAAAGCTGAAGCTATCGTCGGACGGGGATGGCGCGCCTTCATTTTTTGCGACCTGCCAGGAAGCGTCCGCCATTTTTTCAAACACATCGCGCGGGTAAAGCGGCTCCGCCATTTCGGCCTTTGTTTCTTTGCGGATGCCGCCCGCGGCAAATTCCGCTCCGGCTTGGCTTACGATTCCCAAATACGCGTCCGTGCGGCTTGCGAGCTCCGGCACGCGGAACAGTTCACCCTGGCCGCAAAAAATCGCGGTGTAGTTCTCTTTGCCGTAATAGTGGTCAAACATGGCTTCCACGGCATCATAATTTCCTTGCGCCGTCCAAAAACCGCAGGTTGAAATTACAACATGCCGCCGCCCTGTCAAATCATGCCGGGTCAGATGTCCTCCGTTTTCGTTGTCTTCCGCCATGAATGGCAACAGCAGCGGCAACTGCCGGTCAATGAGATTTTTGAGATTCCCGGGGATGCCGTAATAATACAGCGGAAACGACCATATCAGTACATCCGCGGCGACCAGCTTAGGGAGAATATCGCTCATTTCATCGCGTAACACGCATTTGCCCGGCGTCTTGTTCCAACAGGCATAGCATCCCAGGCAGCCCTTTACATCGGCTTTTGATACGTTGATAATTTCCGCGTCCGCCCATCCCGCGCCGTCCAAAAACGCGCGGGTCAGTTTCATCGTGTTGCCACGCTCGCCTTTAGGCGAACCGTTGATCACAAGAACCTTCATTCGTTTCCCTCCAATATTTCGATTGCCCTATCCGCCCATTCAAGCCTGGAGCGGTAGTGTGTCTCACCGAATAATGCGGTGATTTTCCAATATTGCATGTGCGCGCCGCCCGCGACAGCCGCCCCATATTGGGCGATGACCTCATCCGCCGCGCCCAGGCCGCTGCAATAGTCAAGGCATTTCCGGCGGTATTTGCGGAACATCTCCAGCACCTGTCCGCTGTCCATTTCCCCGGCAAAAAATACCCGCATCAGGAACGCGCTTCTCTCGCGCATCTCTTCATGAATATCCGCGTCCGGTGATGAAAGCCAATCATTGAGTTCGGCTTTTCCCTTATCGGTGATGGAATAAACGCGTTTATTGGGCCTTTCATCCTGCACGACGCGCTCGCTGGTAAGCCAGCCGTTTCGCTCCATATTGCCGAGCTCGCGGTATATCTGGCTGGTTTGCGCCTGCCAGAAAAAAGCGAGGGAGTCTTTGAAGGTTTTGTCAAGCTCATAGCCTGTCATGGCGCCGTAGTTTAGCAGGCCAAGAATTCCATGTTTTAGCGACATACAAAATCTCCTTGTAGTATATTCAACTTGTTGAGTATACTACAAGGAGATTTCTGTGTCAAGCCTATATTCTCCGCAGGCAATATCGCTGATACGGGGCCAGGCAGGGGAGTATATGCACTCTCAATCCGGCCCTTTGCGCAAATCAATCAATACGCTTGGCCCCATAACGGCCGCCGGGATACGGTAGCCTGGCGTAAGGTTTGCCTTTCATGCTGAAAGCTTCTGCCTCACCCCTCCGCCAGCCTTGCGATCGACTCCATCGGCAGTATCTCCTTCAATTCGCTCTCCAGATCCAAGTACTTCTCCAGCGCGTCAATCAGCTTTTTCATATCCTTTTCCACGCGCGCGTGAAGGGCCTTGGCCGAAGTTCCTTCCATCGCGCAGCCGAGGATGTACACATGGCGCGGTGTCAACCGGCAGACGCCGTAAAGCACGCCGTCCTCCCCGCCCGGGAGAAGGTTGCTCACCGCCACGCGAAGCCTGTCGCGCCCGTAGCGCCAGATGTGGCTCAGATACGCGTCCCCGTGCCTGAGCCGCAGCACACAGCGGCAGCACGGCGCGTCCGCGGCCAGCGGAAGCTTCAGCACCGATAGCCTGCGGCCGAGCGCGTTCACGGTAATCTCACCCTCCCAAAGGGAGTCCCAAAAATCCAGCCGCATTTCTGGCAGCAAGGCGCCCAAGCTGTTTCCTTCCATCAATACATTCCCCCCATCGTGTTCTGTCAGAGCACTTGCCGCGTAGATGCTGGCGGCAAGGCAATGCCCAATTCCACGGCGGTCTTTACCAGAATATCCAGCGCCTGCCTGATCTGCTCCGGCGTATGCTCGGAGATCACGCAAAAGCGCAAACGGGCTTTGTTCTTCGGCACGGCGGGGTATACGGCCGGCGGCACAAACACGCCCCGCTCCGAAAGCGCGGTGGAGAGCATGAAAGCGTCCTCATCCCTGCCGACCAGAACGGGCACGATCGCCGTCTCCGCCGCCAGGCATGTGTTCAGGTTCAGGCGGCGGGCCTCGGAAAGGAACGCCTGAATGTTGCGGTGCAGGTTTTCGATGATCCGCGGATTCTCTTCCAGCGCGCGAATGGCCGCCAGCGTGGCCGCGGCCAGCGGCGGCGAGATGCCCACGGAAAACACAAACCCCGGCAGGTTATACCGCAGGTACTCGACCAGGTTCCGGCTGCCCGCCAGATAGCCGCCGCAAGTGCCAAGCCCCTTGGATAGCGTGCCCATCTTGATATCAATGTCGTCATGCTTGAGGTCAAAATACTCGTCCACGCCGCCGCCCGTGCGCCCGATGACGCACGCGGAGTGCGCCTCGTCCACCATCAGGAAGCAGCCATACTTCTTTTTCAGGGCGACAATGGCGGGGATCGGCGCGATATCGCCGTCCATGCTGTACGCGCCCTCGACGATGATCAGCACTTTGACGAACTTATGGCGGTGGGCGCGCAGAATGCTTTCCAAGGCCTCCACATCGTTATGGGGAAACGGCTTGCTCGTCGCGCCGGAGAGGCGGCAGCCCTCCTGTACGGAGTTATGTGAAATGGCGTCATAGACGATCAAGTCGTCCTTGCCGCAGAAATTGCCCACGATGGTAACGTTTGTGGAATGGCCGCCGACAAGCACCAGTGCGGCCTCGGCGTGCTTCCACCTCGCGATTTCGCGCTCCAGCTCCTGATAGAGGGATTTTTCACCGGCCAACAGGCGGCTGCCGCTGGCGGATGTGCCATACTTGTCAATGGCCGCCTTGGCCGCCTCCATGGTCTCCTTTCGGCCGGACATGCCCACATAGTTGTAGGAGCCAAAGTTGAGCACTTGACGGCCTTCCATGAGCGAGGTGGCCATGAGCGGGGACTCGTGGCAGACAAAGTAGGGGTTCTTTTGCCCCTCCATGACCTTGAGGCGCTTGACGAACGCTGAAAATTCCGGCGTATCCTCAAAGCGCGTGACGGGCGTGATGTCCTCGTCCTCACCGCGGTCGACCTCGGCCTTGAACGGGCCGTGCCCGTGCATCTGCGCGTAAATGACCCCGGACAGGTCATTCACGCTGGTGCATTTGGTATACTCCTCCGTGGGGATGACGATGCCAAAGATCTCCTCCACCTTCAGCGATACGCCTAGGCTCTGCAGGCTGTCGCCGCCCAGGTCGTCGATGAAGTGCGCGTCGTCGCCGATACTCTCCAAGGGCATCTCCAGCATCTCCGCAAAGCTTAGCCGCACCTTTTCGCGTATTTCTTCCATTTGGAGGTCTTCGGGCGTGTGCGCCGGCTCTGGCAGCGTTTCAATTCTTTGCGGGGGCTGCTCCCGCGCCGCGCCGTGCGCCGTCAATACCCGCGTGGCGATCTTGTGTTGTTCGATCATTTCGCGCAAAGCGACGCGCTTTACCTTAATGCTGTTCACCACCGGCAGCGCCTCCGGCGTGGCCAGCACCAATTGGATGCGCTTGACCTGCGAAAGCCCGCGGCTTAGCTGCTGCACCTTTTGCGCAAGGCCGAGCAGGAATTTTTCATCGCCATAGCGCGCGCCCACGCTCAGCACGAGCGTGGTGACGTCGTACGGGTTGCCCTTTGTGTCCGCTTTCGTTCCCAGCACGCATAGCTGCTCCACGCCCTCCAGGCCCGCGAACGTATCCTCCAGCTCGTCCGGGTATACGTTCTCGCCCGATTCGCCAATGATAATATCCTTTGTGCGGCCTTCGACATACATGCGGCCGCTCCTGCCAAGGCGCACGACGTCGCCGGTTTCGTACCAGCCCTCTTCGTTGAGCGCGGCGGGCGCCAGCGCCCCGTCGATCAGCTGCGCGACGTGCATGGCGGAAGTCCTGATGAGCAGCTCGCCCCGGTTTAGGTCTTTGCCATCCGGCCGTACCTTATAATCCGTAATCGGAAGGGGACGGCCGACGCTGCCCGTCAGCCGGTTTTTAAGCCTCATCGATAGCTCCACCGACGTAATGGCGGCCTCTGTCATGCCAAAACCCAGCACGACCGCGTAGCCAAGGCTGTTGATAGTCTTCAAGTGCTCGCCGGGCGCATGGCTTCCGCCGATGACGATCAGCCGCAAGCTGTCGCCAAAGAGGTTTTGGTTGACGCCATGAAACAGCTTACGGGCGGCCTTCAAGCCCGCCATAGGCCAGAGGCGCTGGAGCGAGAGCGAAAGGAGCGACATTGCCGAAAAAACCGCGCGCTTGCCGACGGATTCCTTTGCCAGACGCTTTTTGATCGTGACGGAAAGATTGTTTACCAGCAGCGGAACGGCTATAATCATATTAACGCCTGTGCGGCGGCATGTTTCCAGGATGGTTTGCGGCGCGCGGTCCTTTAGATATACCTGCGGGTACCCTAAAAAGGGAACGCTCATCACGTTTGTCATCAGGCCAAGCACATGGTTGAGCGGCAGAAAGCATAGCGTGCGCAGCGGCCCGCTTTTTTCATGCACCACAGGATGCTTTTCATGCGCGCGAACGAAACCTAAAATCTGTTTGCAAATGGAGCAGCCGTCGTACACAAACACGCGCGAGGTCGCCGTGGTGCCGGATGTGCATAGGGCGACGAGGTCCGCCCACGCCGGGCGAAAGCCCGGCGTGGGCTCGTCAGGCGACAGCAGCGATTCCGGCGACGCCTGGGCAATGGCGCCGGACAACTTGCGCTCACGCCTGGTGATCAGCGCGGTCGCGCCGGATTGCTTCAGCAGATGCTCTATGAGCTTATCGTCCAGCGACGGGTCGAGCAAGACGGGCTGACGGCCGGCCATGATCAGACCCCACAGCAGCAGGGGCCATTCCGGGCAAGTCTCCACGGCAATGCCGGCCCAGCCGCCCGCCTCGCCAAAGCGCGCCGCGGCCACTTGCTCGGCACAGGCATAAGCGCGCCGGCGCATGTCGCCAAACGTATAGGAGCATTCCTCTTCCCCATCAAGCCAAATGGCGGCCTTACACTCCTGATCCGCGCAGGTAGCCTCAAAATAGCCGCGCAGCGTCATATCCTGCTCAAGCAGCGCGCATTTCTCATTTCTTCTCATCGTGTAAACTCCTTTGGCGCATAGTATGCTTCAATGACGCGGCGGAACAGCCTGCCTGGCAGCACGTCGTGCAGCCACACGGCAATTTTTTGATCAAACCCCGCCACCACTACGCGGCTGGGCGCATGCCTCGCCCGAAGAGCCTTGGACACGGCGGCCGCGACCTTTTCAGGCGCAAGCCCGTTTGTTTCGTCGCGATGGATTTTTTCCGTGGCCGCCTTATAATAAAAATGATAAACAGACTTTTTCTCCCGCGTCGCCGCGGCGGCGTGCCCGCGGTAAACGTCCGAACCGCCGCGGCAATCCCCCGGGGAGACGACCGTCACGGTGATGCCAAAGCGCCTTACCTCCAGCGCGAGCGCGTCGGAAAAACCCTCGACCGCGTGCTTGGAGGCGATGTACGCCCCTTGAAAAGGGATGCCAAACAAACCGTTGAGCGAGGAAAACTGCACGATGCGCCCCGCGCCTTGCGCCCGCATCGCGGGCAAGACGGCCTGTGTCATGCGGACAAGGCCAACGTAGTTAGTTTCCATCACCTGACGGAATTCCTCTACGGACGTCTCCTCGCAGGCGCCAAGCGTGAGCCGCGCCGCGCAATTCACCAGCGCGTCCACACGGCCTTCCCTCTCCAGCACAAAGGAGACCGCCGCCTCTACGGACGCGTGATCGGTTACGTCCAACACGAGAGGCACGCAGCCCTCCGGCGCGGCCTTGCCGGACGCAAAGGAGCGGGCCCCGGCATAGACAATGAACCCATCTGCCGCAAGTTTTTCCGCCACCGCACGCCCCAGCCCGGACGACGCGCCGGCTATCAACGCGACTTGCGCCATCAAACGCCTCCTCCGCTTAAAAACGCATAAAATACAATATAAGCAGGGGTATTATACGATAAAGCGCGGGATTGCGCAAATCAAAGTTTTCATGTATCATGAGTATTACGCAATCAGGGGATTGCGGCCCCTTGATAATCCCCGGGGCTCGGCCTGTGTGTTGAACGAAAGGATATGCTTGCATGGCGGAAATTCGCGCTGTCATCACCGACTTGGACGATACCCTGCTCAACGAGCGCCACCAGATGACCGGCCGGACCGTGGCTACACTTAAGCGCCTGACAGCCCAGGGGATCAAGGTGATCCTGGCTTCAGGCCGTAGCGCCGCCTCCATACGGCCGCAGATGGCAAAGGCAGGGACCCCCTGGCCGTATATCGCCTTCAACGGCGCGCAGATTTTGGACGCGGGGACGCATCTTATCCTATCCGCCAGCCAGGTTCCCATGGAATTGGCGCGCCAGGTGCTCCTGTGGTTTGAAGCGCGCCAGGTGTACGCGCAGTACTACGACGGAGACGATTGGTACTATGAAACCCCATCCCAGATCACCGAGGACTACGCGAAATCCTCCGGCATCGCGGGCACGCGGACCGCGGGCAGGCTTTCCGAAAGCATTGTCCGCCCCACGCCCAAGGTGCTGGCCGTCGCCGCGCCTGACCGCGTGCCCGGGCTGATGGCGGAGGCGGCCAAGGCGTTTGGGAACTCGGTGGCCGTCACCACGAGCAAGCCATGTTTCGTTGAAATCACCATGCCGGACGCCACCAAGGGACACGCTGTCCGCAAGCTGGCGGCGATGCTAAACCTATCGCCGGAGACGACGCTCTGCGCGGGCGATTCGCTCAACGACCTGTCCATGCTGGCCTGGTCAAAGCTGCCGGTCAGCGTGGCAAACGCGCGGGAAGAGGTCAAAGCCGTGGCTTGGCGCGTCGCGGGGCATGGGCACAAGGACGGCCTCGCGGAGTTGCTGGACGAGCTGATTCCTTCAAAAGCGTGAACCTCCGCGCATACTTTTGAGGGAGGGGAGGGGGACAGCCCCCAGAGAATCCCTATTGGATGAATGCTATCATAGCGATAAGGGAGAAATGCCTATGCTCATTGATGAAACAAAAATGGTTGAGGCGCTTCGGTTGACGACCATCGTGCCGACAAAGAAAAAGGAGCTTCTTTTTGAATCCTCCGACCAGAACCGCCCGGGCCTGCAGTTTTCAGGTCATTTTGAGTTTTTCGCCAACAACCGGATGCAAATCCTCGGCATGGCGGAAATATCGTTTCTGGATACGCTGGACGCCGAAACGCGCAAGGAGCGGCTCGCCAAGTATTTCAGCTTTGAAATGCCGTGCCTGATCCTCTGCCGAGGCCTCACATGCGCGGAAGACATGGCATCGCTGGCGCGCCGGCACAACGTGCCCGTCTATGGCACGCAAGCCTATACCACGCGCTTTCAAGCCATGGCCATCCTCTACCTCAACCGGCAGCTTGCCCCGCACGCAACCATCCATGGCACGCTCATTGACGTGCATGGCGTCGGCGTGCTGATCACGGGGGAATCGGGCGTGGGCAAGAGCGAGTCGGCGCTGGAGCTCGTTAAGCGCGGGCACCAGCTTGTGGCCGACGATGTGGTGGAAGTCGTCCGCGTCAGCGAGAACCGTCTTACCGGCGAAGCCCCGGCCATGGTCCGCTATTTTATGGAGATACGCGGCATCGGCATCATCGATATCCGTGCGATGTTTGGCATTGGCGCCGTGACCCAGTCCAAGACGATCGATCTGGTCATCGATCTGGAGCACTGGGTGAAGGAGCGCGAATACGACCGGCTGGGCATGGTCGAGGAGATGACGGAAATTCTGGATGTCAACATCCCGCGCATCCTGCTGCCCGTCAAGCCAGGCCGCAACCTGGCGATCGTCATTGAGGTGGCGGCGCGCAACTTCCAGCTCAGGCGGCTGGGGTATAACGCGGCCGTAGCGCTGGACAACCGGCTCACGGAGCTGGCGAGAGGAGGGATCTAATGGCAACCATAGGCATCGACCTGGGCGGCACGAATATCGCTGCCGGCGTTGTGGACGCGCAGGGGAAAATTCTTGCGCAGGGCTATCGGCGTACCTTGCCCGAGCGGCCGTATGAAGAGGTTATCGCGGATATGGCGGGCGCAGCCGAGGACGCGGTAAAAAAATCGGGCCTCACGATGGGGGATATAACATCCATCGGGGTAGGCGTCCCCGGCTACTTCGACAAAAAGACGGGCGTGGTGGCGTTCTGCCCAAACCTCGGGTGGCATGACGTGCCGCTTTGCGGGGAGATGCGCAGGTATATCGACCTGCCTCTCTACGGCGACAACGACGCCTCGGTCGCCGGTTTCGCGGAGGCGGTCGCCGGCGTCAGCCAGGGCGTAAAAACCAGCGTATTTTTGACGCTCGGCACCGGCCTTGGCAGCGGCATCATCATCGACGGGAAGATCTGGTCCGGCGCGCATGGCGCCGCGGGGGAATTGGGGCACCTCATGTACCGTCAGGGCGGCGTTCTTTGCACGTGCGGCGCGCGCGGCTGTTTGGAGAGATACACGTCCGCCACCGGCCTGATACGCATCGGGCAGGAGGCGGCGGCGCGCCATCCGGAGAGCAGCCTGCACCGGTTCGACAAGGATCCATTGAGCGCCAAAAACATCATCGACGCGGCGCAAATGGGGGACGCCGCGGCACTGGAGGCGTTTGACGAATACACAACGCACCTGGCCAATGGAATCGTCAGCATCATCAGCTTTCTGGACCCTGAGCTCATCGTGCTGGGCGGCGGCGTATCGCGCGCGGGCGAGTATCTTTTGGAACCGGTTCGGCGCAAAGTACAGGCAGGCAAATTCTTTAAGATGCTGCCCACGGGCGAGATCGTTCTCGCGGCGCTTGGCAATGATGCGGGCATCATCGGCGCGGCCATGCTCCACCGCGCATGATCGGAAAAGGGATCGCGGCCGTTCATTCGCTGCCCGAAGGCGCGGCGGCGCGGTTTGACGCGTTCCACGCGCTGCTGACCGCGTGGAACCGAAGGATGGATTTGACGGCCGTTACGGACGATACGGAAGCGCTCCACCGGCATTACCTTGATTCTCTGACCGCGCTGGACCTGCTGCCACAAGGCGCGCGCGTGGTGGACGTGGGCACGGGCGCCGGGTTTCCCGGCGTGCCGCTCGCGCTGGCCCGGCCCGATATTGCCATGACGCTGCTGGACGCGCTGGAAAAGCGCGTCCGTTTTCTCACGCACGCCGCCGAAACCATTGGCCTTCGCGCGGAGGCGGTGCATGCGCGCGCCGAGGATTACGCGAAGGAGCGGCGCGAAATGTTTGACGTGGCCGTCAGCCGCGCGGTCGCCTCGCTGCCCGTGCTGCTGGAATGGCTGCTGCCGCTTGTACGCATAGGCGGGCAGTGTATCCTCTGGAAAGGGCCCGGGCTGGCCGCTGAGCTGGAGGGCGCGCGGCGCGTGTCGCCCCTGCTGGGCGGCGGGGCGGTTCGCGTGGCGGACGCGCCGGTGGCGGGGCGCGAGCTGCGGCATGTGCTGGTTGTTGTATCAAAGGACGCGCCTACGCCGGCGCGGTTTCCGCGCAGGGCGGGAATGGCGGTGAAAAGGCCGCTCAGGGAGGAATGAGATTGTAACAAGGAATAGGCCGTCTCCTGTGTGCAGCCATCGGATGATCGACGATATGGCAAAACACTTATACGGTTCCCACAGGAAACCATATTTCCAGCACATTGGGATTTCCTGGCTGCGGATAGCGCTCATGCACCGTGCCTACAATTTTGATATTCTCGTCATGCACAATCGCGCCGAATACTTCGCCATATTGATCCGCGGTGGTCTCTACCACCAGATACCTCTGCGCTGGAATCACCCATTTTGTCCAGCCTGTCGGCGGCTGTGTGTCAACGCCGGCCTCGCATCCGGCCATATATTTGCCGGTTTCGCCCCAGCGTTTGTTCGTTTCATCCACATCGTTCATCGCACCCCATATAAGCGGCAGGCCGTTTTCGTCTTTTTGGGCAAGCGCGGCGATTTCCTGAAAATTTTTGTTCGCATCTTCCCATAGCGGAAGGGTCCAGGCCAGCGGATTGTCCGCGGGGCCCTTCCCCGCTTTGCCGATAACGGCGAACGCTTCCTTGCATACATGCTTTGTGGTCATAGGCGGCTCCTTTCCGTGCCGTGGCACAAACCAATGGTATACGATATAACCTGACGACAGTATGTCATATTATAGTGATACAATAAATTTTCTCCAAAGGCTTGATGTTTTGCGGCCGGGCCTTATCCGGAACGCAGAAAGAATGATGCCGGCGGGACTATCCGCATATCCTGCCTATGGAAGGCAGGTGGCAGACATGAGCCGTTACGACAGGGAAGCCGCGCTTCGCTATGCCCAGCAATGGGCGCTTTCACGCAATCCAAATTTCTTAAACTTTGATAGGATGGGCGGAGACTGCACCAACTTCGTTTCCCAATGCCTCTACGCCGGATGCCGAGAGATGAACTATACGCCCGCCCAAGGCTGGTATTATACCAGCGGGTATAAGCGGTCGCCTTCTTGGGCCGGTGTGGAGTTTCTCTATCAGTTTCTCATAAAGAATAGAACGCAAGGCCCGCGCGCCATGGAGGTGGACAAACAGCAGGTGCGGCCCGGGGATCTTACGCAGCTCGGCCATGCCAACGGAACCTTTTATCATTCGCAGCTTATCGTACAAGTGACGCCGGAGGAAATTTATATCGCCGCGCATTCCTATGATTGTTGGATGCGCCCCCTATCCAGCTATACATACGACAGGGGACGCTTTTTGCGGGTGATAGGTTCGGAAGAATAAGCTTTCTTGACGCCAGACCGAACCGAAGGGCATGAACCGCGCATGCGCCAGTTCGGCCCGGAAGGCGGGGCCTTCAGCGGCGCGCCTCGCCCGCCTTGCGGACCGGCTGCCTGCGGCCAAGAATTTCGGCCAAAATGACGCCCCGCATCAGCGAATCGGCATCAAGGTCGAGCGCTATCCCGGCAAGGTTCACGGGCGCATTTTCCGCCTGCTCAAGGGCCATAGGGTCCTCCGCCGCGTTCGTCGGCGAAGGAGGCGGCACGACGTGCATATAAGATTTTCGCGTAGCGGGCGCGGGCTCCCGCGTTCTGCCCTCCGCGCTCTCCCACAGGCCGGGCATTGCCGGCCGCAGGGGCGAGCCGGCCTCCTCGGGGGGCGCGGGCCGGCCCGCCCCTGCGGATCCATGCCGCATTGTTCGCGCCGGGCTTTCGTCTTGTTCCGCCACTCTTTTCCGGTTGGCGGAGATGATCCATCCGATCAGGGCAATGATAATAAACAGTTCCATTATTTCTTTTTCGTATTTTGCGGCGGTTGATGCCCTTCAACCGTCGCGTCCGGCTTTGCGGCCTTGGAAATGCTGTCCCGCATGGACGTATCCGCGATGGTGTTTTGCATCTGGTAGTACTCCATCACGCCCAGCTTGCCCTCGCGCAAGGCGGACGCCATGGCCCTTGGCACCTCGGCCTCGCTCTCGACCACCAGCGCGCGCATTTCCTGCACCTTCGCTTTCATCTCCTGCTCCTGCGCGACAGCCATGGCCCGGCGCTCCTCCGCCTTGGCCTGCGCGATGCGGCGGTCCGCCTCGGCCTGATCCATCTGCAATTGCGCGCCGATGTTCCTGCCAACGTCGATATCCGCGATATCAATGGAGAGAATCTCAAACGCGGTGCCCGCGTCCAGGCCCTTGTCCAGCACGGTACGGCTGATCAAGTCTGGGTTTTCGAGCACATCCGCGTGGGTAACGGAGGAGCCGACGGTGGTAACGATACCCTCGCCCACGCGGGCGATGATGGTTTCCTCCCCGGCGCCGCCGACCAGCCGCTCAATGTTGGCCCGAACCGTCACGCGCGCCTTGGCCTGCAGCTCAATGCCGTCCTTGGCAATGGCGGAAATGTTGGGCGTCTCAATGACCTTGGGGTTTACGCTCATTTGCACGGCCTGCAGCACATCGCGCCCGGCCAGATCAATGGCCGCGGCCTTTTCAAACTCCAGGGGAATGTTGGCGCGCTGCGCGGCGATCAGCGCGTTGATGACGCGGTCAATGTTGCCGCCCGCCAGATAGTGCGCTTCCATTTTATTCAGCGTGACCTCCAGCCCCGCCTTGGTGGCCTTGATCAAGGGATTGATGAGCCTCGCCGGAACAACGCGGCGGATGCGCATGGCCACCAGCGAGGAGATGCTCACCTTCACGCCCGACGCCCGCGCGGAGATCCACAGCGTGACGGGCACGAAGGAAAAAAGCACCAGCAGGATGATGAGGACCAACATGATGAGGATAGCCAGGCCAAGGTATTCCATAAAGAAATGCGCCTCCTTTTTAAATTTCTTCCACGATAATCCGGCTGCCTTCCACGCGCGAAATGCGCACCTTGGCGCCTTGCCTGATGTACACGCCGTCGGTCACCACATTGAGCCGTACGTCGTCGAAATTGGCGATTCCGCTGGGCCTGAGCACGGTTTTGGCTTCCCCTTCGCGCCCTATATAGATGCTCATATCATCGGACGCGTTATAGCCATTCTCCGTCTCCTTGAGGATGATGGGCGACTTGCTGAGCCGCCCGCTGGCGGCGGATTTGAGGGTGACGGACAGTATAATGGCGATCAGCGCCACGATGATGAGCAGCAAGCCAAAGGCCGCCAAAACCCCGATCCGCGCCCACACCATTCCAACGCTGACCAGCAAAAGAATGAGGCTGCCAATACCGGGCAAGCCAAAACCCGGCATAAACACCTCCAGGAGCAAAAGCGCCAAACCCGCGATCACGCAGATGAAAATCGGCAAATTTGTCACAATGAATTCGAGCATATTACCCCCTCCTCTTCATGATATTTCTATCATAGCATAATACCAAACGGAAAAAAAGATGATGATTCGAAATGACGCGGAATTATTGATTTGCCCGGGGGTACGAATGTCATAGGCGTCTGAAAAAGCAAGGTTCTGACGACTATCCGCCAGAACCTTACCGCCGCTTTCTTTTCTCCTGATAAAGAAAGCAGACGTCCCTCCACACCCTCTACTTCTTCTTTTTCCCGAACACCGCGTATCCGCCGCCGCCCAAAAGGGCCGCCCCAGCCGTGACGATCAGCGCGATCCACCCGCCGGCCAGACCGGATGACGTCTCCACTGGCGACCCGGTGGTTTGAGGAAGCTCTGTTTCCGTCGCGGCGGAAAGCTCCGCCGTCGGTTCTTCTGTCGCGGGTGTTTCCGGCACAGGCTCTTCCGCCACAGACCCCGCCGGCGCCTCCGTCGCCATTTCACCAGCGGATTCTTCCGCGATGGCTTCCGTTGGCCCGGCGTTCACCTGCGCCGCCGCGGTTGGATCAGGAGAAGGCGCAGTGACCTCGCGCGTAACCTGCGCGAGCGTCCCCGTAATCTGCACGCCGGGCACGGCGGATTCGTATGCCGCGGGCGTAGGCGCGGGCTTTGGCTTGGGCGTATAGATGCGCACCAGGGGCGTGCTATCGGGGGTGGCCCGCGGCCGCAAGGTTATGATCGAAAAGGTTACAGGCGTTGACATGAGCGCCCTTTCAGCTTTCGCCTGAACCGGCTCTTCCGATATGGGGTTACCCTCTTCATCGGCTGGGAAGAAGCCGGCCGCGCCGCCGCGGTTGAGCGTGCCGTACACGCGGTAGAGCGTTTCCCCATCGCGCGCGGTAAAGCTGTAAAGCCCCTTGCTCTCGTCCGCCAGCGTATACTGGGGGGGAACGGCCTTGGAGGGTTGCGGCTCAAAGCCTTTAAAGTACGCTTCAAAATCCTTCTCCGGATCGACCGGGGCCGCGTCCTCGACCGGAATGCCCTCCGCATTCGCCGGGTAGAACTGCGGCATGGCGCGGCCATACGCGCCAAACACGCGGTATATGGACTCACCCTCGCGGTCCGCAAAAGCGTACAGGCTGCTGCCCTCCCGAACGGTATAATAAAAATCCGGAACAGCGGCTGGCGTCACCTCCGCGAATTTGGGCGGGGGGATGATTGCCAGATCGGACGCGGGGCGCACGGGCAGCGCGTTCGTGTTCACATTGCCCTCCTCGTCGCAGGGGTAGTAGTATGCCTCCTTGCCGCGGTTTAAGACGCCATAGACGCGGAAATGCGCTTTGCCGTTTATATCCATGAACGTCCAAACATCCGCGTTATCGGTTGGGTAATAATAGAGCGGCACATCCTTTTCATCCCGCGCGATGGGCTCAAACCCGGCGATGTACCTTTCAAAGTCGTCCGCGAGTGACACGGGCGCCGCGTCCTCCGCGACACTACCCCGCTCGTCCGCGCTATAGTACGCCGGCTCGCAGCCGTCCTTGACGCCATACGAGCGATACACCTTTTGCCCCACGCGGTCCGTAACGGCAAACAGGCCGCCGCCAACGGCTTCATAGTAGGCGGGCGGGTCTTTGGGCTCCATGGCGGTAAAGCCTTTAATATACCTTTCAAAATCATCATCAGGGTTTATGGGGGCGGCGCCTTTCACCGGCGTTCCCTCCGCCGCGGCCTCATAATACGCGGGCTCCGCGCCATCCAAACGGCCAAAAACGCGATAGCGCGTTTCCCCGTCGCGCCCCTCAAAGGCGTAGAGCGCATCCCCCGCGGTTTTATAATGGACGGGCAGGGCCGACGGTTTTGCCGCGCCAAATCCCTCAACATACGCGCTATAATCCTCGGCGGGGTCCACCCGCTCAGCGTCTTCCGGCACAGCGCCTGTTTCATCCACCGCATAGAACGCGGGCGAACCGCCATTCACGCGGCCATACTTTCGCGTTACACGCTCGCCGTCACGCGTGGTGAAGACAACTTCACCCGGGCCCACAAGCTCGTAATAGGCGGGCAACACCTCAACCTGAACCGGCACATAACCCTTGACGAACGTTTCGTAATCCTTCTGCGGGCTGGCGGGTTTTTCATTCATCACGACGTTGCCCTCCCGGTCCGCGGGAAAGAACATCGGTTCACTGCCCGACATGGAGCCATAGGCGCGGT
>WRGP01000248.1 GCA_009787135.1 Bacillota bacterium
GCGAAGGGCGCTCCCGGGGTTACTTCCGCGCGCAGCCAGAGCGTGGACGCGGGGCTGTCCAGCACAACGTACGCGTCCTGCGCGATGGGGGTGAAGGCGCTGCCATCCGTCGAGTAGGCGATTGACGCGCCCGGCGTATCCGTTACGGTCTGTGTACGCGATCGCCGTGCCCGGGGTGCCTACATTGCCATCACGGTCTATGCCGCGGACATAAATCGTTGTCTGCCCCTGAGAAAAGGTGGAGGTATCCAGGGACACGGCGCCGCTGCCGCTGGTGCTCCCTGTGGTTTTCCATTCGCCGCTGCTGCCGGCCCGTACTTGTATATCCGCTACCGCGTCATTATCTGTCAGGCCGCTCCATTGTACCGTGATATACTGCCCGTTTGTCCATGTGCCGGGGTCCAGCGTAACCGTTGGTGTTGTGGGCGGGGTTCTATCCACGGTGAATTCCTTGCTCATCCACGCGCCGTAGTTCCCATTTGCGTCTATTCCGCGGATATAGATCGTGTGCTTGCTGCCCTCGCTGAGGGAGGCGCTATTGAGATCAAAACTGCCAGAGCCGGTGTTTTTCCCGGTGCTGATCCAGTTTGTTTGGCTGTCGAGGCTGTACTGGATTTGGCCGCCTTCCAAGATGGTTACTTTCCCTTTTGGCGTCAAGTCCTCAATGCCGTTCCAGGTCACCGTTATGTTGTTGGCATCTTTGGCAGTAACGATCACTGATGTTGGCGCGGACGGCGGCATCGTATCGGGCAGCCGGATGGCTTTTTTCCAGGCGTATTGTTCGGGATCCAGCGTATTGTTATATATGCCATAGGCAACGACCATGAAGTAGTAGCACGTGTTATCTTGTGGAGGGGTGCTTCCCATAGGCGCATTATTATATACAGGGGTGGGCAGCATCGCCAGATCCCCGCCGGCTCCATCAAGTCTTACTTTGTACTGACCCGAGTTGATTTGGGCGGTAGTAGGCCAAAGCTTTTTGCCTTGGGTTGTGTACGTGCAAGTGGTTACCCAAGGACCCGGGTAGGGAATCTTAGCAATCTCTTCGTATTGATAGCCGTTATGCAAATAGACTTTATAGCCTCCTATGGCATTAGCTACAATACCCGTACCCTTCGGCCAGCTTAGGCTTACATACCCGGTGCCAGAGTTTATGCCATTGCCGAACACTGTCTCCGTCACATTCGGCTTCTCTACGCCTTGAATATAAGTGACGCTCATGGTTATGCCGCCTGTGGTAAAGTGCACATAATCCCTGCCGCCGCTTTGTTTATACAAGGAAAACACGAATCGGATGTTCGTAGCCGTTGAGTTTTCAGTCAGTACATCGGCAATGGCCAGCCCCACACGCCAGCTAATATCACCTCTGTCCCGCCCAATAGCAGTGTCAATAAACTCATCATCCAAAGGTATGGACTCACCATTTTCCAACAAATAAGAAAGAATACAATCGCCAGTTCCATTCTCAAACGTATTGTGCGTTGTCAAAGACGCGTTTTGCACCAACGTGCTGCCACGCATAGCCAAAAGTGGCGCTGGCAGCGTGAAAGTAACCATTTGTGAACTGTTATCATATAAGGAAATACTTTTTTTATCGAAAAATGTATCGCCATAAGAAGTGTTCAGACTAACAGGGGGATCCACCGTTACCGGATACACTCGCGCCGGATCCGCAAGCCAGGCATCATTGGGTGTATACGTCAGGCGATAGCTCCCGCCCCCGCCGGACAGTGAGACGCCTACACCTCCGCCGACTATACCCGTGGCATCATACATATAGGGGGCAAGAATGGTAGCGGCATGCTCAGCTTCCTCGTCATAGATATAGACTTCCGACCCCATCTGAACCAGTTCAAGGCCTTCGGTATATACTTGGTACGCAAACACATGGCTACCCAAGTATTGACGAATGATGATATCTTCTTTGACTTTATCCTCACTACCGGTCAGTATGACGTCCGTAACCTCATCGAAAAGGCCATCGTACCGCATTTGCTTTGATTCCGCGTCTTTGCTTCCAGATCCGCTGCCCGCGATGGTACGGTTGCGCCCGGGGTTGCGGAAAGTTTTACCACGGCCCCGCCCTCTTGACGGGGAAGCTGGTTGTTCCGCCGCTGTATCTTCAGCAAAATCTTCTTCCTCCGCGTGCGCTGTTTGAATGCCAAAAATACCCAAAAGAACATCCCGGAAGGTTCTTCCTTTTGCTTCCAATTCAGGCGCGGGAACGTCTTCTGGGATGCCAGTTGTTTCTTCTTCAGGTTTTTTTGTTGGTTCTGGGATTGGTTGTTCTGTGGGTTGGGGTGTTGGCGCCGCTGTGGGTTCAGGCGTTATCTGTGCCGTAGGGGCAGCGGTAGGTTCTTCTGTTGGATCGGCGGTTTGCACTTCTGTGGGCTCTGCGGTTTCATCTGGTACCTCCGTGGGCTCGGGTGTCGCTGCCTCCGTGGGCTCTTCTGCCCCTGTTGACGCATCTGTTTCCTCTTCAAGCGCTTCTGTGGATGTTTCACTTTCTTCAGGCGCAAGCGTAGCGAAGGGCTCATTTTCATCTTCGTCAGCGGTCTCTGGCTCTTCTTCTTCGATAATTGTCACCAGCCCCTCCAGCATGATCGGGGTGAAGGTGATGCGGCCATCTCCAATGTTTAATGTCATCAATGCACGCCCTGGCATAAACACCGAGGCGAATTCGCTTTTAAAAAGCGCTCCGGTTTCTTCCCCTTCCGGTGTTTCCTCTTCGCCGGCTCCCAATGACAATATCTCTATGTCTGGGGAGAATTCCACGGTGACGCTGCCGTTTAGGTTATGCCGCATACGGTAATCATCCATGTCATGGAAGACTGTGGATTCCGCTATCACGTGGATCGAGGGGGATAGTATGCCGATACATACCGTTAGAATGACGAATAACGCTGTGATCTTTTTTGACATGTTTTTGTCCCCCTCGACGTAATTCCATTTGTATATGGGTTTCCTATATTTTCCAATAGTATCCAGCCTATGATGCCCTTGTCAAGTTATATTAAGGAAACTTAACAATCCTTCTCATAGTTCGATTACTATTCAAGGGTATTTGTGAACAAAACAGGATTAGCGTCCCAGGCGGAGACGAGTGCATCAAAAGTATCGCGCCCATTATTGTAGCATATCCATTAAAAAATTTGACGTTCTGTGCCGTTTTTTGTATTTATATCGTTATAATAATTCTTTTCGGCTTGACCCTTGATGCGCATTAGAAAGCAAAATCCCTTTCCTCCCGCCGTGAGGCGAGAAAAAAGGGATTCGCAGGGGATGATATATCCCCTTACGCGGGGGTCCGCGGGAACCTTCGCCGTTTTCCGCCTGCGGCGGAAAACGGCGAAGGTTCATTTCGGCACAGAGCGCCGCCTGAACTATCTCAATTGCACGCAATCAAGATTCTGGCACGACAATGCCGAAATGCGCAGAACCCCCTGGCGTTCCTTCTTGTCTTACTGCTTCTCCATAATCGCCGCGTGCGCCGCGGCCAGCCTGGCGATCGGCACCCTGAACGGCGAGCAGCTCACATAGTCCAGCCCCACCTTATGGCAGAACATGACGCTGGACGGATCGCCGCCGTGCTCGCCGCAGATGCCCAGCTTAATGTTTGGACGGGTCTGCCTGCCCAGCCGCGCGGCGATCTCCACGAGCTTGCCAACGCCGATCTGATCTATACGAGCGAACGGGTCGCTCTCGAAGATCTTCTTCTCATAATACGCGTCCAGGAACTTGCCCGCGTCGTCGCGCGAGAAACCAAACGTCATCTGCGTTAAGTCGTTGGTGCCAAAGGAGAAGAACTCCGCTTCCTTGGCGATATCGTCCGCCGTCAAGGCGGCGCGCGGGATCTCAATCATCGTGCCGATCATGTATTCCGCCGTCTCGCCGCGCTCGGCGAAGACCGTCTGGATCGTCTCCTCCACTACCTTCTTGACATACGCCAGTTCCTTCACCTCGCCCACGAGCGGGATCATGATCTCCGGCTTGATGTTTAGCCCCGTTTCTTTCTTTACGTTCAGGGCCGCCTCAATGACGGCGCGGGTCTGCATCTCGGCGATCTCCGGGTACGTGACCGACAGGCGGCAGCCGCGGTGGCCCATCATCGGGTTGAACTCGTGCAGGCTGTCAATCTTGGCGACAATCTGTTCGGAAGTGGCGCCCAGATCCTTGGCAATCGCGGCGATCTCCTCCACCATGCTCTTTTGCGGCAGGAACTCATGCAGCGGCGGGTCCAGGAAGCGGATCGTCACCGGCCGCTCCTGCATGGCCTTGTAGATGCCCTCAAAGTCGCCGCGCTGCATGGGCAGCAGCTTGGCAAGCGCCGTACGGCGCTGCGCCTCGGTATCCGCCAAAATCATCTCACGGACAGCGGAAATGCGGTCCGCCTCAAAGAACATGTGCTCGGTACGGCACAGGCCGATGCCTTCCGCGCCAAACGTGACGGCCTGCCGGGCATCTTTGGGGGTGTCGGCGTTGGTGCGGACCTTCAGCCTCCGCGCGGCATCCGCCCAGGCCATGAGCCTGGCAAAATCGCCCGTCACGGTCGCTTCCACCGTGGGAATTTGCTCGCCGTATACATTGCCCGTGGAGCCGTCAATGGAGAGGAAGTCGCCCTCTTTGTACGTGACGCCGTTTACAACCATGGTCTTGGCTTCCTCGTTGATGCGCAGCACGCCGCAACCGACGACGGCGCAGCGGCCCATGCCGCGGGCCACGACGGCCGCGTGGCTCGTCATGCCGCCGCGGGCGGTCAGGATGCCGCTGGACAGGTCCATGCCCTCGATATCCTCCGGCGTCGTTTCGTTGCGCACGAGCAGCGCCTTCATGCCGGTCTTGGCCGCGGCCACCGCGTCGGCGGCGGTGAAGAACACCTGGCCGCAGGCGGCGCCGGGCGACGCCGGCAGGCCCTGGGCGATGGCCGTGGCGGCCTTGAGAGCTTTCTGATCAAAGTTGGGGTGCAGAAGCGTATCCAGCTGCTTTGGCTCCACCTTCAGCACGGCCTCGTCCGGCGTGAGCATGCCCTCGTCCACCAGATCCACGGCGATCTTGATCGCGGCGGCGGCGGTACGCTTGCCGTTGCGCGTCTGCAGCATGTACAGCTTTCCGCCCTCAATGGTGAACTCCATGTCCTGCATATCGCGATAATGCTTTTCCAAGGTGTTGGCGGTCATGACGAACTGGTCATAGACCGCCGGCATGGCATCCTTCAGCGTAGAGATGGGCTGCGGGGTGCGGATGCCGGCCACGACATCCTCGCCCTGCGCGTTGATCAGGTACTCGCCGTAGAGCTTATTTTCGCCCGTGGATGGATTGCGCGTAAACGCGACGCCCGTGCCGCAATCGTCGCCCATGTTGCCAAAGACCATGGCCTGCACGTTGACCGCTGTGCCCCAGTCGCCGGGGATATCATTCATGCGCCGGTAATAGATGGCGCGCGGGTTGTCCCAGGAGCGAAACACCGCCTTGATGGCCTCCATCAGCTGCACCTTGGGATCCTGCGGGAATTCCTCGCCCTTTTCCTTGCGGTACAGTTCCTTAAAGCGGGCGACCAGCGCCTTCATGTCGGCGGCGTCAAGCTGCGTGTCGTATTCCACGCCCTTATGCTCTTTCATTTCCTCCAAGATAGCCTCAAACTTACCCTTGTCCACCTCCATCACGACGTCGGAGAACATCATGATGAACCGGCGATAGCTGTCATACGCGAAGCGCTCATTGTTGGATTTGCGGGCCATGCCCTGCACGGCGGCGTCGCCCAGGCCCAAGTTCAAAATGGTGTCCATCATGCCGGGCATGGAAGCGCGCGCGCCGGAGCGCACGGAGACGAGGAACGGGTTTTCCGTATCACCGAACTTCTTGCCGCAAACCTCTTCCGTTTTTTGCAGCGCCTCAAAGATCTGCGCCTGAATCTCTTCGTTTACAACTTTGCCGTCCTGATAATACTTCGTGCACGCCTCGGTCGTCACCGTAAAGCCCTGTGGCACCGGCAGGCCGATGTTCGTCATTTCCGCGAGGTTCGCGCCCTTGCCGCCCAGCAGGTTTTTCATGCCGGCGCTGCCCTCTTTAAAAAGGTAAACATACTTGGTTCCCATACACATTTCTCCTCGCTGATCATTTTTTTGTTCTTATTTATACAACGGTTAAGTATACACGCTTTTCCATTCACTGGCAATAGATAGTGCACAAAAAAATCGCGCTGTTTTGCAGGATATGACGCCGCGCTTGCGTTTTGGAAAACGATCATGTAGAATACACTCAAACTTTATCGGCTGGAGGGCCTCCACATATGCAGGATTTGATCCGTAGGCTAAACCATACCGGCAAGCGCCTGAGCAAAGGCCATCGGCATATCGCGGAATATATCATGCAGCACTACGACAAGGCCGTGTTCATGACCGCGTCGAGCCTTGGCAAGCGTGTGGGGGTGAGCGAGTCCACGGTGGTCCGCTTTGCCGCCGCGCTGGGCTACGAGGGCTACCCCCAGCTACAGCGCGCGTTGCAGGAGCTTGTCCGGCACCGGCTAACCGCCGCGCAGCGCTTTGAAATGACCTCTGACATGAACCAAAACCAGGTGCTGCAAACCGTGCTCAAGGCCGATATGCAAAACATCCGCTCCACCATTGAGGAGATAGACGTAAACAAGTTTGACGGCGCGGTCAACCGGATCGTGGGCGCGCGCGTCCTCTACGTCTTGGGCGTGCGCTCCGCCGCGCCGCTGGCGCAGTTTTTGGGCTATTACCTGCACTTTGTATTCGATAACGTCCACGTCGTTTCATCGGACAGCATCGACGTGTTCGAAAGGATCTCGCGCGTTAGCCGGGCGGATGTACTCATCGGCATCAGTTTCCCGCGCTATTCCACGCGCACGTTGGACGCGATGGGCTATGCCCTCGGCCGCGGCGCGCAGGTGATCGGCATCACGGACGGGCCCATGTCCCCGCTGATGGAGGTCTCCACGGAATGCCTGACGGCGCGGACGGATATGGCCTCGTTTGTCGATTCGCTGGCCGCGCCCCTGTCCCTCATCAACGCGCTGATCGTGGCCGTGGGCCTGCGCCGGCGGGACGAACTGGCGGAACACTTTACGCAGCTGGAGGAAATCTGGCAGCGCAACCATACCTATCTGGAGCGGGAGACAACATGACGAGAACGGTTACCGTGATCGGCGGGGGCCCGGCCGGCATGGCCGCCGCTCTTTTTGCCAGCCGGGGCGGCGCTCAGGTGACGCTGCTGGAGCGAAATGAGAAGCTTGGCAAGAAGCTCTACATCACGGGCAAGGGCCGCTGCAACGTGACCAATACGGCGGAAAACCCCATGGAGAGCATCCCGCGCAACCCTCGCTTCCTGCACAGCGCCTTTGCCTTTTGGGACGCGAAAGGCCTGCGCGCGCTGCTCGCGGAACATGGCTGCCCCACCAAGGAGGAGCGGGGCGGCCGCGTGTTTCCCGCAAGCGACAAGGCCAGCGACGTGACGCGCGCGCTGGAAAAAGCGCTGCGCTTGGCTGGCGTTGACATTCGGCTGCATACCCGCGTGCCGTCGCTGGCGCCTGTCCCGCGGGAGGGACCGGTAATTTGGGCCACGGGCGGCGCTTCCTATCCTGCCACCGGCTCCACAGGGGACGGATACGCCCTCGCCCGCGCGCTTGGCCATACGGTATTCCCGCCGCGCCCGTCCCTGATCCCGCTGACGACGAAGGAGGCATGGCCGCGCGCCTTGGCCGGGTTATCCCTGAAGAACGTGCGCCTCAGCGCCAGGGCGGGCAAAAAGGTGCTCTTTGACGGGCTGGGCGAGATGCTCTTTACGCACTTTGGCGTCTCCGGCCCGCTGGTGCTGTCCATGAGCAGCCATATCCTGGACGCGGACCTTTCCGCGCTCGCCGTATATATAGACATGAAGCCAGGCCTTTCTCCGGAACAGATGGACCGGCGTCTCACGCGGGATTTGGAAACAAACCCGCGCAAGCGGCTTGGTTCCATCCTGCCGGGGCTCGTGCCGGCGCGCATGGCGAACTTTTTGCCGGACCTGTGCGGCGTGGACGGCGCGAAGACAGCCGCGCAGATAAGCCGGCTGGAGCGGCAGGCCCTTGGCGTGCTGCTCAAGGCGCTGCCCCTTCCGATCGCCGGCTTTCGCCCGCTGGAGGAGGCCATCATCACGCGCGGCGGGATAGATGTGCGCGAGATAGATCCCAAGACGATGATGTCCAGAAAAGTGCCCGGGGTTTTCTTTGCCGGGGAGCTGCTGGATGTGGACGCGCACACGGGCGGATATAACCTGCAGATTGCCTTTTCCACGGGCGCGCTGGCGGGGTGGAGCGCGGCAAGGCAATCATTTTCATTGGAGGGATAAAGGCGGCTGTTACAATCATTTCCGCAATATATACCCATACACCTTTTCCATATCCTCACGTCTGAAAATAACCGGGACCGGATATAGCGGATTTGCCTCTCGCAAAGCGCGTTCCGCCAGCAAGGGGATATCCTCCGCCTTTAATTCGGAAAGTTTGTCGGGAATCTCCATTTTGGCATTCAGTTCGCGAATCGCGGCTATAAAGGCTTTCGCGTTCTCATGCGCTGAAGCAGCCGCAACCGCCGCGCCTGCGGCACGCGCCAGTTCAGACAAAGGCTTATCAACCTTTCCGTCATACATATCCAGTATGTACGGCATGATAACGGCGTTTGCCAGGCCGTGCTGTGTGCCATACTGCCCGCTTAGCGTATGCGCCACCGCGTGAATGTTTCCCACATAAGCGCGGGTGAACGCTAATCCCGCCAAAAAAGCGGCGTCCTGCATGTTTTTCCGGGCGATGAGGTTTTGCCCGTCGGAAAACGCGGTATACAAATTCCGAAAAATCAACTCAACCGCTTTCAACGCATCCTTGCGCGTTTGAGCGGTGTTGCTGTGTCCGATATAAGCCTCAACGGCATGACAAAGCGCATCCATTCCCGTCCAGGCGGTGATGTGAGACGGCAAGGAGACAGTTAGCTTCGGCTCCAGCAAGGCGTAAGAAGGGATTAGAACCGGATCAACAATGCCGTATTTCTCATGCGTGGTGCTGTCGGTGACCACGGCGGCTAACGTCGTTTCACTCCCTGTTCCCGCTGTAGTGGGCACGGCGATAAGCAAAGGAATCGCCTTTCGTACTTTCAGCTGTCCGCGCATTTGAGAAATGCTTTTTTTCGGGTGAGCCACCCGCGCGCCTACGGCTTTGGCACAATCCATCGGCGAGCCGCCGCCCAGCGCGATAATAGCGGCGCAATGCCCCTGTCTGTACAGTTCCAACGCCTCTTCGGTGTTTTCAATGGTAGGGTTCGGAACCGTTTTATCGTATATAACATAACGTATATCCCGGTCGCCCAGCGCCCGTACCATTTCCGTATGCTGGCCCTTGCGCACCAATCCCGCGTCGGTCACAATCAAAACAGATTGAATGCCCTTTTGTGAAAGCAATTCCGCGAGCGCCGTAAAATCACGTAAAAATTCCGGGCGTTTGAAAGGCAGGAATACAGCGGCCAAACGGAAAGCGAACTGATATATCCGACAATAAAGTTTATACACTATTACCTCCATCAATATGCAAGTTTCAATGTCTGTCAACGCGAAAAAGAAATCTGCCCAATAGAATCTAATGCTTAACCGCTTGTGCGCGTTTCCATGGATCGTCAGACTGGCCGACAAGATATCCCAGGGAAACGCCGAAGTAGGCCGCAAGGGAATATGCGATCTCAATCGAAGGGACGCGTTTCCCGCTTTCCATCATGCTGACAGCCGTCCTGCCAATGCCAAGGCAATCCGCCAGGGATTGCTGTGAGACGTTTTTGTTTGATCGAAGTTCCAACAGCCGGTTCCCGAAGGCTTCTTTAGAAAACATATGTCATCCCTTCCTAAGTTTAAAACGCCGTCGCGGCCTACGAGGCAGTCGATGGAGACATCGAAGTAGCCGGCAATTTCATGAGATTCCCGGGCGACGGTGCTTTACCTCCTTTCTTTCAAAATCCGGCCCACCGCTTACCGATGCTTCTTCCCCGGCCGGTATGCCCGCGGGCCTTGCCGATATGAATATAGAACAAGATCGTTTATTTTTCTCCAACGCCGCCCCGATCGTATCAATCCAGACGTACCTCGTAGAGATACCGCGCTTTATTCTTGTTCCTCCTCAACCGGTATTTCGCCGTGATTGTCTTCGTAGGCCGAAACGTAGCGCATTACCGCAAGCTCTACTATGTTGGTTGGTGTTCTGTGCTCTGTGACCGCAATATGCTCCATCTTCTGATACCAGATATCCTCAAGGCGGAGCGTAAAAACTTTTCTCTCGTTGAGATTCTTAATAGCCAATGGCTGTCACCTCCAGCTAAAAGAATTGTAGCAGAATGAAATATTTTTATCAAATGCTATTGACAGCCAATAACAGCCTCTCGATTAAAATAAAGATTGCGGGGGAAATCGTTTCGTTTGCCTTGACGCCTGCTTAAACCGCTTTGGGCCCTCGACGCCGATTTTCAAATGAATCCGCCAATATGCTTTGTAAGCAACATTTCTTTCCCAATTGCGGGAATGGATATCATCCGTGGACCGCACACGCCACTTTGCTATTGGGCGAACCGGAAACAATTTTAAAAGCGCTCCCGATTGTTGTGGAAAACTTTAAGCCCTTTGAGGCTCAAATTGAAAGCGTCGCTTTATATGAATTTTTCCCGGCGCGATTGATCATGGAATGCAGATTTAAAAATGTGTACTAAGTATTCTCCGCGATTCCTATTGGGCATATCCCCAAACACCTCAAATTATCATGCCGTTTCCCTCTTCCATAAGACTATATAACGCGCTTTTATTGCGGCTGCTCTCCCCCTTCGGCAATCCTCCCGTCGCAGAGCACAACCCTTTCCGCCCCCTGCGCCGACGCCTCGATAAGGCCCTCCAGCGCATCGCCCAGCAAAAGCTCGGCCTCTTGAACGCGCTCGAGCCTGGGATGCGTGACCGGGTGGCGCGGCATAAACACGGTGCAGCAATCCTCGTAGGGCAGGGAGGAGGTCGCGAACGTGCCGATGGCCTCCGCGCGCGCGATAATCTCACTCTTGTCAAACCCAATGAGGGGCCTGAATATGCTAAGCCCGCAGGCGTCGTCCGTGCATCCCAGCGCTTCCATGGTCTGGCTGGCCACCTGGCCGATACTCTCTCCCGTGACCATGGCTTGGCCGCCCCTCCGGCGGGCGACGCGCTCGGCCACGCGCATCATCTGCCGGCGCATGATCAGCGTGCCGTACGCGCCCGGGCACTTTTCGTGGACGCGCATTTGGATATCCGTAAACGGCGCGATATACAGTTCGATACGGCCGCACGTCCGGGAGAGGATGCGCGCCAGCTCAATGACCTTCGCCCGCGCCCGCTCGCTCGTATAAGGAAAGGAATGAAAATGCACGGCCATCAGCGTAACGCCGCGCCGGGCCACCATGTAGCCCGCCACCGGGCTGTCAATGCCGCCGGACAGGAGCAGGCACGCCTTGCCGTTTGTGCCCATGGGCATGCCGCCAACGCCCTCTATGCGCCCGATGTGCAGCGTGGCGTTGCCCCGGATCTCAATTTCCAGCACATGCTCTGGATGTTTTACGTCCACGCGAAGATCTTGGTTCGCTTCCAGAATGCGCCGGCCCGCCAGCTGGCAGATGGCAGGGGAATCGAGCGGATACCGCTTGTCCGCGCGCCTGGCCTTAACCTTGAAAGAACCTGTCATGCCCCGCGTCATATGCACGGCTTGGCGGAGCACGGCCTCAAAATCATCCTTGCCCATCTCCACGGCCTGGCTGACCGAATGAATACCAAACACCTGGCTGACCCGCTCCGCGCAAGCCCTGGCGTCATCCATATCGCTGATATAGATCCGCCCATCGTCAAGCCATACATGCCCGCCAAACGGGCGCGCCGCGTGCCGCACACGCTCCGTGAGGGCGCGCAAAAACTGCGGCCGGTTCAGGCCCTTCAGATGTACTTCGCCAAAGCGAACCAGCAGAATATCCCGCATACTATCTCCTCTGAAACGCCCGATACCGCGCAAAGCAGCGCAGCGCGGCTTCCGCGGCCGCGTCGGCGTCCTCCCATGAATTCATCAGCCCAAAGCTGAAGCGAACGGCGCTGTCCGCCGCCCACTTTGGCGCGGCTATGGCCTCAAAGGCCGCGCTCATGCCACGCTTTTTAGACGAGCATGCCGCGCCCGTGCCGACCAGCACCCCTTCCTTTTCCAGCGCGTGCAGCATTACCTCGCCCTTGACGCCCGGAAACGAAACGTTCAGGATGTGGGGCGCGGCGGAGGAACCGTCCGGCGCCGGGCCGTTCACGCGCAGGCCGCGGACCCCCTCTTGAAGGCGTTCATACAGGCGCAGCTTCATCGCGCGTAAACGTGCGGCCGCGTCTTCCTGCGCCGCTGCCCAAGAAACCGCCGCGGCGAACGCGGCGATGCCCGCCGTGTTTTCCGTGCCGGAGCGAAGGCCGCCCTCCTGGCCGCCGCCGGCGACGCGCGGCGCGAGCCTGACGCCGCTTCGCACATAGAGCGCGCCCACACCTTTGGGCCCATGCACCTTGTGGCCGCTGACCGCGTATAAGTCCACCTTCGTAGCCGCAAGGTCCAGCGGCACATGCAAAAAACCCTGCACACCGTCCACATGCAAGAGGGCGTCAGGGCAAATTTTTTGGATAAGCCCGCTTACCTCCGCAAGCGGTTGCACCGCGCCCGTCTCATTGTTCACGTGCATACAGCTGACAAGGTCCGCCCCGTCATGCAGCATGCGGGAGAGCGCCGGAAGGTCGATCAGGCCGTCCTGTGTCGCGCCTACCGTGCGCACCTGATGGCCCATGGCTTTTAGCTGATCCACGGCGCCCAGCACGGCGGGGTGTTCTCCCGCAAAAAGCAAAACCCGCCCAGGCCCATGAAGGCGCTCGGCCGAGCCCAGCAGGGCCAGCGAGTCCGCCTCGGTGCCGCTGCCCGTAAAAAAGACCTCCCCCGCGCCTACGCCCAGGCCGCGGGCCACCGCTTCCCTTGACGCGGCGACGCGCTTTTCCACGGCCACCGCGCCGGCATAGGGGGCTGAAGGATTCAGCCACCCTTCCGTCAGCATTTCGTGCGCGGCAAGCACCGCCGCGGCGCAGGGCTGCGTCGTTGCGCTGTTGTCCAAGTAACGCATCAGTTCTGCTGAAACGCGCCGCGCGGCAAATATTGTTTGATCAGTCTGACCATCTCCTGGGACGGTTCCAAGATGATCATGTGCTTGCTTCCATCTTTCTGGTAGAAAAAATAGAGAAGATCCGCGCCCCGGTTCAGGAACCAGTTCTTTGTCTTCACCCCGGGCATCCTGCTATAGCGCTGGAAGCTGCCGCTGGCGACCATGCCGCACGCCTCCACGTTCTTTATATGCATGGTGCCGAGGCCCTTGCGCTTTTTGTTGGCATAGACACGGGCAAAATCCAACTCTCCGTTGGTAAACGCGTATTCATACTCCACGCGGAGCGTATCTTTCTTCCACCAGATCAGAAACGCCAGGCCGCCGAACACCGCCAGATAGAGGACCTGAATAAGCAGGTTTTCGCCAATCGAAATACCGCTAAACGCGATGGCCGCCATCAGCACGCTCAGCGCCATGACCACCAAGAGAAGCGCGTACAAAAGATCATTGGCCACCCTATTTTTTTTGACAACGATTTCTTCCCGAAAATTATCCAAAACAAGCCCCCCTATTCTTGCGTCATTATAGCATGCTGATAGTCCGCAGGCAACAAATCGCAGATCAAAATCGTCAATTAAAGCAGGAAATTTGTATTGCCGGGCGAATTGAACCCAAATGACAAAACAGGAGGTCAGCGCATGAAATGTCCCCGCTGCGGTCATTGGAACAAGCCGTCGTTTCCCCGTTGCTTTCAATGCGGCGAACCGCTTCGCCCCGAAGACGCGGCAAGGCCGTCCTGGCAGGAGCGCTTTCCAGACACGCCGAAAAAGACAGAAAGCCGCGTCGTCTATTATGACGATGACGCCGCCGCGCAGGAGGATATCACGGCGGCGGAAGCCCTGCCGCAAGCGGAAGAATCGCTGGCGGCGGAGATGACCCGCCTGAAGGAAAGGCGCGCGCGCGGTTCCGTCTACTTGGAGGAGTTTCGGCGCAACGCGGCGGAGCAGGGCATCGCGCCGTCCGGTTCCGGCGTTTTCATCCGCCGCGTCGGCGGTTTTTTCGAGCAGGTGCCGGACGACCCGGAGGAAACCCTCTATGAACCGCCGGAGATGCAGCTTCGCGCCAAAACGGCCAAAGCCGTCGCGAAGCCGCGCGCGGAGGAAGAGGATTTTGTCCCGCTTACGTCGCCTGAGCCTTCAGGCGCGGCCATGGACGCGGAAGATCTGCCCCTTCCCTATGACGCCCCCCTGCCCATCCCGCCGCTCGCCCGCTCAGGGCTGCGCAAGCGGCGCAGATATGGCGCGGTGGCCGCGGCCATCTGGGCTGTACGCGCCCTCACGGTCATCGCGTCCGCCTTTGTCATCTGGCAGGCGGTTTTGATGATTCAATCCGCTATGGGCCCGCCCTCCGCGTCGGAAGCCCTGTCAAACGTCACCGTACGGCCCATTGATATAGACGGCATGCCTGGCCGAAGAATTTCAATCGCCGGCGAGGAGGGCACGCAGTACTATATCAGCGAGCTGACAAAATCCTTTGTTGTCATCGGCGGCGTGGCGGAATTTGAGGTGCCGGACTATTTTTACTACGAAAGCATTGAGCATCTTGAAGCGGCGCAGATGGATGTCACCCTCACGCCCACGATGATCAAGGGAGCCACGGAAATGCGGCTTGCGCCCATTGCCTACACCATCGACATTCCGCTGTCTCCCGTTACGCTGCGCTCGCCGGAGACAGACTATATTGAGGTGGCCACCTCCGTGTATAATCTCAGGCTGGAGGTGCTGCCGGGCAGCAAGGTAACGGTCAACGGGCGGGACATTTCCGACGCGGTGACAAAAGACGGAATCGTCAGCGATAACCCGCCGATCAAGGCGATTGGCAAAAATTATGTTACCGTAACGGTGCGCGCCCCGTACTGCCGCGAAAATAACCTCACCTTGGTCTTCTATCGCGAGCCGCAGGAAATCCCGCTGGAATTGGCGGCGGATACGGACACCCTGACGCGTTTGGATCGATTCGAGATCAACGCCACCACCATGGTCGGCGCCAGCATTACGGTGGAGACCCCTTATGAAAGCTTGGATGTTTCGCGCGTGGACCGGGAGGCGGAACCTGCAACGGGCGAATTCAGGCTGATCGCGCTGATGGAGCATGTCGGCTATAACACGATCCGCATCCGCGCGTCCTACCCCGGCAAAAAGGACTCCGTCTTGGAACACGTGTTGTATTACCTGCCCTCCGCGGACAACTATACCAAAAAAGCGTGGACGTTTACGCCAACGGACTATAAAGAGCTGATGAATAACCTGCCCCAGCGTATCCGCGACGCGCAAATTTATCGGTGCATCGGCGTGATAACGGAAATTGTCGCGGATAGCCCGCAGCTGGCGATCATGGATACCGGCACGGAAACCAAACCTCAGCTGGTCATGCTGCAAAATGAGTCTTCTAACTATCCCGAGCCATGGAAAGTAGGCCAAACCTACCGCGTGTACGCGGATGTCAGCGGCTTGTACAACGAAATTCCCAGGCTGACCGTTCGGTTTACTTATGATCCATAACAGGAAAACACAAAATACGAGGAGGCTGTCTTTATGATGCGCAAGCGAATTCTACCCATGATCCTGATGTGTTGTGTTCTTTTGACCCCTTTTGCCCTAGACGCGGCCTACGGCGAGTCACAAGGGAATGAGAGTGGCGTCATAGTGGGCGGGGAAGCCCGCCTGCTGGAAGGCGCGTGGAATGGCGCGGCTGTGGTCGGCTCCGTTCCGGCTGGGGAGCGTGTCGTCATACTGATCGACCGCAGCGATTGGTTTAAGGTGCGCCATGGCAGTGCGGAAGGCTGGGTGCATAAGCAGAGCGTAGAGTATGCGTATGATATTCCATATGTGAACGGCGTTGTGCTCTGCGAAACGCTGACCGTGCGCGACGCGCCCAGCGTAAGCGCAAAGAAGGTCGCAACGCTCTCAACGGGAGAGTATATGACGATTTATGACGCGCGCGATGGCTGGTATCAAGTCCACTTTGGCCAGGGTATGGGCTGGGTGCTGAGCGATTATGTGCTGGAAACCCCCATGGGGTCGGAAATCCGTATACCCAAGGCAGGCCTGACCGCGTATGCCGCCCCTTCGTTGCGCGGTAAAAAGGTAGGCATGCTGGACTATCGTGAGGGCATGGACAACCAATGGCTTCCGTGCATCGGTGAAATAGATGATTTCTGGATCGTCAGCCTGCGCGGGGCGTGCGCGTTCATCTATAAAAAGAACGTAGAGTAGGCGTTTTCAAACAAGCCCGGCCCATTATACGCAATTTAATGGCCGCCATGGGGAATATGATGTTGTCAAGGGCATATTCCATAGTAGCCGATTTTTTAAGGAGGTTCATCGCATATGGCTTTTTTCAATGAGATTGGCAAAAAAATCTCTCAAACAACGCAAAGCGCCGTAAAAGGTACGAAAAACCTGGCCGACATCGCAAGGCTCCATTCGCAAATTGCCGAGGAGCAGAAGCTGTTGAGCACCCTCTTTGCCCAAATGGGAAAAAAGTATTACGAGCTGTATCCCGACGCTGCGGATGAGCCTTTTGCCCCGATTTGCGCCTCGATCGCTGGCAGCTTACACAAAATAGCAACGCTCAGGGATGAAATCCAAAGGGTCAAGGGCGTTCAGAAGTGCCCGGGCTGTGGAGCGGAGATTCCGATGACAGCGACCTTCTGCGGAATTTGCGGGCATGATATGCGAAAAGAGCCTGAAGCGGCGCAAGTGGCTTTTGAAGAACATCCGGAGTGCGGGAAGGAAGACCCTGACAACGGCGCGTTCAGCCCCGATGTTGAGGAGGAATTAGAGCGCTAGCGCTCTGCGTCCCCCGCGTTGCCTGCCGAATGGCGGGGGCCGCTGGCGCGGCCATGGCGTCGCCCGCTTTGGCGGCAGCGGCCTTGCCGTCGTCCATGACGATGCCCTCGCCGCTCATAAAGTAAAATAGCTCGGCCTCGCCAATGTGCTCCCCGCGAATCGCCGTCTATTCGTGTTCAGGGTTGGTTTCGTTCGTAGATCAGCCGAAGCCCTTTGAGTGTGAGCAAGCCATCGATAATGTCAATGGCGTTCGTATCCGAGGCGATTAGACGCGAGAGGCCGCCGGTGGCAATGACGCGGGCCTTTAGCATCTTCGTCTCTTCCTTCATTTTAATGACGATATGATTGACCTGGCCCACATAGCCGTAAAAAATGCCTGACTGCATGTTTGTCACCGTGCTCCGGCCCACGACAACCTCCGGCCTGACAATCTCCACGCGCGGCAGTTTGGCCGCGCCCATGACAAGCGCCTCCATGGAGAGCTTAAGCCCCGGGCATATGGCGCCCCCCATGAATTCCCCCCGCTCCGACACCATGCCAAATGTGGTGGCCGTGCCAAAGTCAATAAAAATGCAGGGCCCGCCGTACAGGGAGTATGCGGCGACCGCGTTTGCGATGCGGTCGCCGCCCAGTTCACGCGGGTTTTCATACCGGATATTAATGCCTGTTTTCACGCCCGGCACGACAAGCATGGGCTCCATGCCAAAGTATGTCTGGCACATGTGCTCCATGGTAAAATTGATAGACGGTACCACAGACGACATAATGATGCCCGTGACGCTTCCCATCTTCATGCCATTATGCGCAAACAGCGCGGCCAGCTTGATGCCGACCTCATCGCTGGTTGTCGCGATGTCCGTGTTCAGCCGCCAGTATTGGACAAGGGTTTCCCCGTCAAACACGGCTGTTTTGATGTTCGTGTTGCCAATGTCAAGCGTTAGTATCATTTACGCAACCTTTTTCTGGACTTGCCAGAGTGCTATGACCACTGGCGTGACGATGATCGCGGCCACCACCGACTCCGAACTGCCGGCAATCAGCCCTGTTCCGCCAATGACCGTGAGTACAGCCGTGGAGTCCAGCCCCGTGAGCGCATAGAATAGCAGCATCAGGCCAAGGTAGAGTATTGTATTGGTCAGCGACCCCGCCACCGCCGCAAACGGCAGCGCGGCCGCGTGGCGGTCCGCGCCTCTGGCGGCTGCGCGATACGCCGCGTGCGCCGAGACAGGCACCATGAGCCGGGGCGCGAAACACATAACAATGGCCAGAAGCGGGCTTTTGGCAACCAGCGCGGAGGCCAGCGCCGAGGGCGGCGTCAAGGTCAGCCCGAACGCGCTGAGCGTGCTGGCCAACCCAAAACAAGCGCCCAGAACCAGCCCGGTCTTGACGCCCAGCAGCACCGTCCCAACGATCACGGGAACGCAGAGAATGGTTACATTGATAAAGCCCAGCGGAATAAGGCCCAGCGGCGTCATGCCCAGCAGGAGGATCAGCGCGGCAAACATCGCCGCGAATGCCATGTTGGCAATAGCTTCCCTTTTCACAAAACCCCTCCGTTCAAGTTCCTTTGGATACCTGACGACAGCAGGGAAACGAAGAACCCTGTCCGGTTCATAGGATACCGGCTTGGATCAGTATACAAAAGAAGAGAGGGTTTGTAAAGAGAAAGCCAAAGGAAAGACGGAAGAGGAAATCACAAGGAAGTCGCAGCGCTATTCTATCAGGGGGGGCAACAGACAGCGCCCCCCTGGACTTTTCTACTTGTTTTCCGACGCAAGTTTCTCCGCACGCCGTGCTTCATTCCGCCTCTCCACCGCGTCGCGCAGCAGCGTATACAAAAGCGACGCTACCGGCACGCTGATGAGCATGCCCAAGATGCCCGCCATGTTGCCGCCAAGCATCACCGCGGTGAGCACCCATAGACCAGGCAGCGCGACCCGCTTGCCCACCACATGCGGATAAATAAGGTTATTTTCCACCTGCTGCAAAACAAACATAAAGACAATGAACCAAAAGGCCTGCAAAGCGCCTTGGTTTATCAAAATCAGGAGAGCGCCTACGACCAAGCCCACCAGCGCGCCGAAAATAGGGATGAACGCCGTGACGCCCACCAGCGCGGACACCATAGGCGCGTAAGGGAATCTTAAAATTTGCATACCGAACAAACAGAGCCCGCCCAAAATGGCGGCTTCCATAAACTGGCCGGTGAGAAAGCTGCAGAAGATGCGGTGGCTGAGCCTGCCAATGTCAAGCAGGGTATCCACCCGCTTTTCTGGCAGATAGGCGTACAGCACACGCTGTACCTGTGCGGAAAGCTTCTCTTTTTGACTCAATACATATACAGCCACCACAAACCCCGCCACGGTATTGAAAATGCCGGAGAAGATGGAAGAGGCCATGGAAAAGGTGCCCGCGAGCATACCATCCGCGCTCTTCTGAAGCCACTCAAGCACAGCGTCGCCAATCTTCACCCAATCAAGCCGAGGCATGTTCACCGCGTCCAGCGAGCGCCCATACCGCTCCATCACGCCCGTCATCCACTCATTTAGCCCTTCCAGAAAGAGCGGCGCCTGTTCTCCCAACTCCACAAACGTCCCTACCAATTCTGGTATCACCATGAATATTACGGAGAAGAGGATACCGATAGCGATGAACATGGTCAGCAGCAACGCCAAGGGCCGGCGCATACGCTCCCATCGGCCGCTCAAGCGCGCGTTCAGCGGACGGAACAGGCGCGTCTCTATAAAGCGCATGAGCGCACCCAAGATGAACGCAATGCTCAGTCCAACCACGAAGAACGCGATCATTCGCAGGGCAGCGCCCAGCGCGGTCCATACGGTGCCGATGTTCCACACCACGGCCAGCATCATGATCGCAAAGGCCACGATGATCACAATCGCCCGTACATTCCTCCGGCTCAGTTCCATAGCGCCTCCGTTGCTTGCATAGGATGACGCTAGTATACTTCCGCGAGGGGAAGCTTACTCATTAGGAGGTCACATCGCTATTCAACGATAAAATCTTCCGAATGAAAGTCGGTATAATAACGCCCTGCATGCGCCGTAAACTTGAGAACGCAATAATCGGGATCCGTGACACCCTTCGCGTAATACGTCGTGTCACCCTCCCGCCAAATCATCTCCTTGCTTGCCGCGTCCTCCAACACCTCCATCGTGCCCTTCAGCATCACGCCGCGAAAAAACCGTTTGTCACAGAAATAAATGCAGGCCAGTGGGTTTTTGCGGTATTGCGCCACCCGCATGGAGGAAGTATTGGTCGAAAAAAAGAAGGTTTTGATGCCCTCGCGCTTTCTTGGCGGCAGCATGGCCTTTGTGTTTGGGCATCCATCGCCATCCACCGAGCTTAGGAAGGAAACGCTTTGCTTGTCAACCAAATTGCCTATCGTCTGTTCCGCGTCTTTCATCATGCTATAAGCCTCCCAAAACTTTTCTTGCGTTCATCTTACAGTATGGGCCCCAAAAAGTATAGTACCCACATTTTTGTGGGTACTATACAGGGGCACTATTCGATAAAACCGTTCTCTTTTATGAGGTCCGCACCAACCCCCTGCAGAATCGTAATGGCTTCCAACAGCTTATGGCCGCGATCGGTCAAATCATACTCGACCCTCAGCGGATACTCCACAAAGGATCGTTTGGCGACAATGCCGTACGCGAGCAACTCTTTAAGCTGCTCCAGCAGCATCTTTTGCGTGATCCCTTTGATATCCTTTTCAAGCCGGGACAAGGACATCGTTCCTTTGCCAAGCTGCCACAAAATGATGGGCTTCCATTTGCCCTTGGTAACATCGTGAGCCAATTCCAGCGGGCAGGTATAGGCATCGCGGATTTTCATTCGATCCCTCCAGGCCGAAAACAACGTTACAGGCTAAACAGCAAATCCGCGTACGTGGGATAGGGTTGATATTCCGCGGCCAAGTGCGGCTCAATCTCATCGGCCACGGCCCGAAGGCGCGCCATCGCGGGCAGCACCTTGTCACGGCAATATGCCGCGGCACGCTGCGCCTCCGCGTGCTCCCGGCCTTCGGCCACCGCCTCATCAAGCGCCACAATCTGCCGGTACAGCCCGTCGCAAAGCTTCGAGAGCAGGGCGATGGTATTCTCCTCCGGCTCTGTGCTGAGCTTTTCAGACACGGCGCGTTTTTTCAGCGCCACGTCGCATAGCGCTTCCGTATACTTTTCAGCCGCCGGCAGGATCGCCTGGCGCGCCATATCCAGCATGGTCAGCGCCTCGATATGGATTGCCTTCCCATAGTTTTCGAGCAAGATCTCCTGGCGCGAACGCATTTCCGTCGGGGTGAACACATGATGCTTTTCAAACAGCGCGATGTTCTTTTCGTTTACAAAGCACGTCAGCGCGTCGGCGCTCGTTTTTAGGCTCAGCAGCCCGCGCCGCTCGGCTTCCTCCACCCACTCTGCGGCATAGTTGTTTCCGTTGAACAGAATGCGCTTGTGCCTCAGGATGCTGTCATGGATGAGCTTGCGAACCGTGGCCTGCACGTCTGCGGCTTCCTCCAGCGCGTCGGCAAAGGCACAAAACGATTCGGCCACAATGGTGTTAAGGATTATATTGGGTTCCGCCACGGATTGCGGCGCGCCCAGCATGCGAAACTCGAACTTGTTGCCCGTGAACGCAAAGGGGGAAGTGCGGTTGCGGTCGGTCGTATCCTGCGCGAAGTGCGGCAGCACACGCACGCCGGTTTCCACCTCGCTTTGACCGCCCGTGTCATAAGCGCCGCCCTGTTCGATGGAGGTGAGAATGGCCGTCAGCTCATCGCCCAGAAACATGGATACAATGGCCGGCGGCGCCTCATGAGTGCCCAGCCGGTGATCGTTGCCCGCCCCGGCGATGGAAACGCGCAAAAGATCCTGATGCTCATCCACCGCTTTGATAACCGCGCTGAGCACGAGCAAAAACTGCGCGTTGTGGTGTGGCGACTTGCCCGGTTCCAGCAAATTCTGTCCCTCGTCAGTCGCCAAGGACCAGTTGTTGTGTTTTCCGCTTCCGTTGACGCCCGCGAAAGGCTTCTCATGAAGCAAGCACGCCAGCCCATGGCGCTCCGCCACCTTTTTGAGCATTTCCATGATGAGCTGGTTGTGGTCCGTGGCGATATTCGCCGTGGTATAGACGGACGCCAGCTCATGTTGGGCCGGCGCCGTTTCATTGTGCTCCGTCTTAGCCGGCACGCCCAGCTTCCAAAGCTCCTCGTCCAGCTCGCGCATAAACGAAGCCACGCGCGGCTTGATGCTGCCAAAGTAATGGTCTCCCATCTCTTGGCCCTTGGGAGGCCTGGCGCCAAAGAGCGTGCGCCCCGTGAACACGAGGTCTTTGCGCTTCCGGAACATCGCCTTGTCCAGCAGGAAATACTCCTGCTCCGCGCCCACCATGGGGATGACGTTCTTGACCGTCTGGTTGCCCAGCACGCGCAGCACGCGCAGCGCCTGACGATTTAACGCTTCCATAGAGCGGAGCAGCGGCGTCTTTTTATCCAGCGCCTGGCCCGTATAGGAACAAAACGCCGTGGGGATGTACAGCGTGGCGTCTTTCAAAAAGGCGTAAGAGGTAGGATCCCATGCCGTATAGCCGCGCGCCTCAAAGGTCGCGCGAAGGCCGCCGGAGGGAAAGCTGGAGGCGTCCGGCTCGCCGCGCAGGAGCTCTTTGCCGGAAAACTCCAAAATGATACGGTCATGCCCGTCCGGCTTGATGAAGCTGTCGTGCTTCTCCGCCGTGATGCCTGTCATGGGCTGGAACCAGTGCGTATAGTGCGTGGCGCCGCGCTCCACGGCCCATTCCTTCATCGCGTTCGCGACCGCGTCAGCAATCTGCGGAGCGAGGGAGCGGCCGTTTTGCATGGTCTTTTGAAGCGCCTGATAAACCTCCTCCGGCAGTTTCTCGCGCATGGCCTGGTCGCCAAAGACCATGCTTCCGAAGGTTTCGATGATCCTGTTTTTCATAGCCACACTCCTCATCTTGGTAATTGGCAGTATAGCGTGGGGGGTGGCGTTCGTCAAGACGGTTGCGCGCGTGCGGCACGCGCAGGGATGCGCGGTGAACTTCACAGGTTGCTTTACGAGCGGCCAAAGGTTGGTGAAAATTTCAACACGATTGCGCGCGGACTTTCATTGGGTTTTCCGTTGCGCATGCGCATGCGGTCGCCCCGGCGTTTTCATCATTGCTTGCAATGCATGGCGCCTTGATATATAATCCCATCTTTGACAGTTAGCGTGCAAACAACGCGCCGAAACCCTTGAA
>WRGP01000249.1 GCA_009787135.1 Bacillota bacterium
CGCCCGGCCGTTCCGCTTTTCCTATATCACAACCGTTGTCTCCCTGTAAACCAATTCCCCTTTTGCTTTCCCACGCTCACACTCCCTAAAACGGGGAAACTCAAATTTGAAACAGAAAAGACACGGCAATCGCTTATCAGCAATTGGAAAAAGCGGGCGGCTTATCTACAGCGAGTTTACTGTGCTTTTCCCATACCCAACGTTATTGAGCCCCTCCCAAACAGAATTCTGGCGGCGGGTTTACGGACAAATTTTGACGGCGTAAGGTTTTAATTTTCCGCATTCCCTTTACAAAACAAGCGTGATACTTTACAATACACGTATAAAAATGTCTACAAGGAGGATGGAGCATGAAAAAAACAATAGCGTTGCTAATGGGTATCCTGCTGGTTACCCTGCTGTGCGCACCTGCCGCGATGGCCGTCAACGAGGAAATCGACGGTACGATTATGATTTACACCTCGATCTATCAGGACGTGCTTGACGAGATGGTCAAAGCGCTGGGTGTGGAGTTCCCAAACCTGAAGGTGGATACTTTCTACGGCGGTACGGGTACCATCCAGGCCAAGCTGGCCGCGGAGATGGAAGGAAACAGCATTCAGGCGGACCTGCTGCTGGTCGCCGAGCCCGCATACTCCTTGGAACTCAAGGAACTGGGCTACCTGCACGCGTATAAAACCGCCGCGGCGCAGAACCTTCGCTTCCCCTATGATGAGGAGGGCTATTGGTATCCTGTGCGCGTGTGCAACATGGTGCTGGCGTACAACCCAGATCTGTACAGCGAGGAAGAACTGCCGGCAAGCTTCTACGATTTCGCGCATGACGAAAGCGTAAAAGGTTATATCTCCATGGGCAACCCGCTCACCAGCGGTACGTCTATGGCTGCCGTGGCCGCGCTGACGGATAAATATAGCTACGAGTATTTCGACGCGCTCAAGGAGCAAGGCGTGATGGTAGAATCCGGTTCCGTCGCGCTGACAAAGCTACAAACCGGCGAATGCAAGGAGATCATGATCCTGGAGGAATCCGTACTCAAGCTGCGCGAGGAAGAAGGCTCCGAGCTGGCCGTCATATATCCTACGGACGGCAATATCCTCATCCCTTCCACAATCATGTCGTTCAAAGAAGAATTCGCGCCCAACAAGAACCTCAAGGCATGTGAGGCCGTGACCGACTGGCTGCTCTCCGAAGCGGGCCAGCGCTTTATCCTCAGCGGCTGGATGCATTCGGTGCTCTCCACCGTGGAAGATGTTCCCTACGATTCCATTGACACAAACCGCCTTATCGAGACGGACATGGGCATAGACTGGGTGCGTTGCTACGCGATGCGCGATGAAATCCGCACGGCGTTTGAAGAGACAGTCATGGCTGAGTAAAAGAACCGGTGCAGGTGGGGCTGTTGCGCTTATGGCACAACGGCCCTTTTACGGCAAGTCTCTCGTTCCAAACGCAAGGGCAACGGAATGCCAGTGGCGTTCACCGGGCATGCCATCCAACAACCCCGAGAAGGCTTTTTCTGTTTCCTTCTTTTTTCTCTGCGTAAAGTAAGGGAGCTGTCCCCCCTATCCTCTCTTTTTAAACCCCGTGCGTATTCCTAAAGCCCAACAGGGAGTGTGATAGCATCATGGTAAATGCCCCCATGAAAAAGCGCTTTTATTTCGATATCAAGTGGGTCATCATTTTCGTCATCGTGGCGTTTATGCTCGTCTTTCAGGTTTTTCCTCTGCTCTTTATGCTCTATCGCGCGCTGTTCGCTTCAGGGAGTTTTTCGCTTAGCTCGCTCTCGCGTATCTATACCTATTCGCTCAACTGGACGGCGCTTAAAAATACGCTGATCGCGTCCTTTTTCACCATGATCTTTGGTACGCTGATCGCCTTCCCGCTGGCCTGGCTGGTGGGGCGTACAAATTTGCATTTCCGCAAATTTTTCCGCAGCCTCTTCGTGCTGACCTACATGGTGCCGCCATACTTGGGGGCCATGGCGTGGCTTAGACTCTTAAACCCCAAGGTTGGCAATCTAAACGTGTTCCTTCGGGATTTGCTGGGCTTATCGCAGAATCCCTTCAATATATATACGCTGGGCGGCCTCATCTGGGTACTGACCACCTTCTATTACCCATATGCGTTTATTACCATTTCGCGCGCCATGGAAAAGATGGACCCCTCGCTGGAGGAAGCGTCGAAGATATCGGGCGCGTCCCCGCTCCGTACGCTGCTTACCATCACGCTGCCGATGATGACGCCCTCCATTGTCGCGGGCGCGCTGTTGGTGTTTGTATCCGCCGCTTCTTGCTACGGCATCCCCTCCATTGTCGGCATGCCGGGCAACATCCATACCGTTACCACGCGCATTGTGGGCTATGTCTCCATTGGCAGCGCGGACGGCCTGACGGACGCGACCAGCCTGGCGGTTTTTCTGATGTTCACGGCCGTGCTGGTCATGTACGCGTCCGCGTTTATCACAGGCCACAAGCAATATATCACTGTTTCGGGCAAGTCCACGCGCCCCACCATTGTAGACCTTGGCAAGTGGCGCGTGCCCATCACGGGGCTGGTCTTTCTCTTTGCGGCTGTTGTCATTCTCCTGCCGTTTGCCACGGTGGCGATTACGTCCGTCACGCAAAACCTGGGCAAGGCCGTCACTGCGCCCGGTAACTTTACCTTAAAACACTGGGAAAAGGTGTTTACCCGCGCCGATATTCTCAGCAGCATGAAAAACAGCCTGCTGTTCGGCGCGGCTGCCGCGACAGCCGGCATCCTCATCGCCTGCGTGATGGCATATCTGTTGCAGCGCACCCGCGTACGGGGCCGCCATATACCCGATTTTCTCATTACGCTCGGCTCAGGCTCGCCCAGCGTGGTCATTGCCCTGGGCCTGATCATGACGATGAACGGCCGGTTTGGTATAAGCATTTACAATACGCCGGCGATCATGATTATCGCGTATGTGATCAAATATCAGATGATGGGCATGCGCACCGTCGTATCGGCGATGTCACAAATTCATGCTTCGCTGGAGGAATGCTCACAGGTATCGGGCGCCAGCTGGCCGCGTACGATGAAAAATGTCACGCTGCCGCTGATTGGCCCGTCCGTCGCGGCCGGGTGGTTTCTGATCTTCATCCCCAGCTTTTATGAGCTTTCCATGTCCGCGCTGCTCTATTCTTCCGCCACAAAGGTCATCGGCGTGCAGCTGCACGAGTATTGGACATTTACCAGCCAGCAGCAGGCATCCGCGATGGCGTCCGGCATTCTGCTGGTCGTGATCGCGCTGAACGTGGCGCTGGACCGCTTGACAAAGGGCAACTTCTCGATATAGGAGGATGGACGATGTCGACTGTTACCATTAAGCATGTAACAAAAACCTTCGGTGAAAATGTGGTGCTCCAAGCGTTTGACGCGACCTTTGCGGATGGGGAGTTTGTCACGCTGCTGGGCCCTTCCGGCTGTGGCAAGACGACGATGCTGCGCATCATCGCGGGATTTGAAAAACCTACCAGCGGCGCGGTGTATATCGGCGAACAGCTTGTCAGCGGTGACAAGGCGTTCGTGCCGCCTGAAAAGCGCGATATTGGCATGGTGTTTCAATCCTACGCCGTGTGGCCCCATATGAACATTTTTGACAACGTTGCCTATCCGCTCAAAATCAAGAAGCGCGCCAAGCCCGAAATCCACGAGCGGGTGAAACGAGTGTTGGACATCGTGCATCTTTCGCAGTATAAGGAACGTTATCCCAACCAGCTCTCCGGCGGCCAGCAGCAACGCGTCGCGCTGGCACGCGCGCTAGTGGCCGCGCCCAAACTGCTCTTGCTCGACGAGCCGCTCTCAAACCTGGACGCCAAGCTGCGCGAGAGCATGCGGTTTGAAATCAAAGAAATTCAAAACGCGATGGGCATCACCGTCGTATACGTGACCCACGACCAGACGGAAGCTATGGCCATGAGCGACCGGGTGATTGTAATCAACCAGGGCGTGGTGCAGCAAGTCGGCTCGCCAATGGAGATCTACAATACGCCTTCCAACCCGTTCGTGGCGGATTTTGTGGGCAAGGTCGATTTTCTTCGCGGCCATGTGGCGGAGGGGAGCATCACCCTTGATGGAACGGGTCAAACGCTTCCCTATAACGGGCCGCTTGGGGGCCGAGTGATCGTCGCGATCCGGCCAGAGGCCATCCGCTTTGCGCCTGCTGTCCATGCCCATCTCACAGGCACGCTGAAGAGCCAGTATTTTCTCGGCGACGTAAACGACTGCCGTATCAGCCTTGGGGGAGAGGTTTCGCTGCGCATGATCACGGATCCTTATTCGTACGGCGCTATGCGGCCTGGGGACGCTGTAGGGATAGAGGTACGCAACCTGCTGGTGTTTGCGGACGACGGCGCGGACGATCACCTGAAAATACACACGTAAGAAAAGCTGGAGTATTAACCGATAGATACATTTTTATGGTATAACGGCATTAAAAAAAGAGGATGGATACTCATCATGAAAAAGATCATCGTTTGGATGCTTTTGACCGCGGTTTTGTTCGCCGCAATGCCGATGACGGCGTTTGCCGAAATCATGGCCGAAGACGCGGCTCGAAAACTTCCCTCGGGCATAGCCTATGCCGATGTCGAAAAAACGATCGACAGCTATGTTAATGACCGTAAGGACACAACCGCCGCGATGTCGGTCGCGATTTTCGACCGCGACGGCGTGATTCTCGAAAAGTCCTACGGCTATATAAATGTCGAGGATAAGATCGCCAACAACGCCGACGCTGTGTTCGAATGGGGTTCGGTCGGTAAATTGCTGGTGTGGGTCAGCGCGATGCAGCTTTATGAGCAGGGAAAACTTGATTTAAACGCCGATGTCAAGACCTATCTGCCCGACGGGTTTTTCAAAAAGCTGAAATACGACGACAAAATCACCATGCTCAACCTGATGAATCACAACGCCGGCTGGCAGGATTTTTGCAAGGACCTTTTCATCGCGGACAGGGAAAATGTGCCCGATCTGGAAACCGCCCTCAAAAAAACAGAGCCTTATCAGATATTCCGTCCGGGCGAATACGCGGCATACAGCAACTGGGGCGCGGCTCTCGCGGGCTATATCGTCGAGCGGATTTCTGGCGTGCCGTTTTATGAATACGCGCAGACCAATATTTTTACCCCGCTTGATATGACAAAAACAGCCCTCAAACCCGATTTGTCCGATAATGCCTGGGTAAAAGAGCGGCGGCAAAAGCTGATGTGCTATACATCCAATATGAAAGCGCTGGGTTCTTGCAGTTATGCCAGCCCCTTTTATCCTTCGGGTCAGGAAACAGGAACAATATCCGATTACCGCAAATTCGCGATGGCTCTTATTCCCGATGAAAACGGAGAATCGCCGCTCTTTCAAAAAGCCGAGACACTTGCCGGGCTGCTCACCCCTTCTATGTATTTCCCCGATGGTAAAACAGCAAGCTGTTACCATGGTTTATGGACAGAGCCTATCTTTAAAAGCCAAGTGATAGGGCATACCGGGCAAACGATAGGCTGTGTCGCAAATTTGAAAATTGACCTTGAGGCTGGCGTTGGCATGATCACTATGGTCAATCAACCCGACGCGAGTGATTATATTCTTAGTATGCCTTCTCAAATATTTGAAAAGAGAGCGTTTACGCCGAATGCTGATTTGCACAGCGATGTTTCGATAGCAGGCATTTATTATAAGTCCGAAGGATTCGTCAAAGGTATTGCCAGATTTTTCAGCATACTTGACGGCAGGCTGCCAATTTCAAAAGACAAAGACGGTTCACTGTCCATTAGTGAATTTTCCCTCAATCAGGTCGAACCAGACGTTTATGCGGCGACCAGGGGCGATGCGAGCACGCTCTTCTATGTCAAACGGGACGGGGACGGAAATGTCAAGTCGCTGGTGACAGGTTCCCGTGAATTCATCCCGACAAGCCAGGGTGCATATTATTTTGACTTGTTCCTCTTGATCTGTTTGGCAATCACCGGACTTTACGGCTTTATCACCTTGCTCGTCATGTTTATCCGCAAGCTTCGCAAGAAGGATAAAATTGATCATAATCGGGTGATGGGCAGTCTGCGGGCGGCTGTTTGCGGCGCGGCTTTGGGGGCGGCTGTTAACTTCGCGGTTTTGATTCTCACCGCGCTTTCCATGATCATTCCGTCGGCTCAATTGATCGTCCACGGTCTATTGTTTATCCTGTTTATGCTGATTCCAGTGGTTTATGCGGTAATTCTGGCGGTTAGGTTTAAAGGGCTCGACGCAGACAAAAAGCAAAAAGGCAGACTGATCGCCACCGCCATCATGGGACTGCTCATGACATTCAGCGTCGCCTTCCTGCATCTCTGGTGGTTCTGGGCGTAAATGAAGATAAGCTTTCAAGCACGCGTCAGTATTTTTATTATTTAATTATTTAAAGTGTTGCATTTTTCCCTCCAAATAGTGTAAACTATAAGGAGGGAAAATTTTCCTTTACTGCTATCATTAAAGGAGTATCGTTGTGGCTAAAAAAGCAATCAGTGTGGTACTGGTTACCGTTTTATCCCTGCTGACCTTGGGCGCTATGACAGAGGAGTCTATCATTCCCATTCACGACATTGAGGGGCCCGTTATCGCGCAAAACCCGCCGGTCTCGGAGATAGGTTCTATTGTCCCTATCTCACAAGAGGGCATGCCGCCCGCTGAAGCCGGCCCCATACAATCGCAGGGAGATCCAACCGCTCCAATGATCCAGCAGCCAAATCAGGAAAATCCCGTCGTTCCTCCAGGGGAGCAAGCCCCGGTTGCGCAGCCGTTAAGCATTTCCACCCCCACGTTTTTGGGCGGCATAATGGGTGATACGCTCTTATGGGTATTTCAGGCCACTGGCGCGGACTATATCATGTATAAGGTAGAACATAACGGCGTCATCGTGCGGGAAGGGAGACTTTCCGGCTTGGAAACTTCCTTTTCTATGAACGCGGCGAGCCCAGGCGCCTATACGCTGATCCTGACGGCGTGGCGCGGTTCTGACAGCCGCGGCGTCTTTTCCGTCGGGCACATGGCGCAAAGCCAAAGCCCCATGGCAATGGAGGGAAGATTGGAAGCGGCGGAAGGGGTGCTAACCGTCCGATTGATCAGTTCAAGGCCCAGCCTTTTTTACGGGCAGACGGTTGAATTGTACGCTGAAGTCACGGGGGGAACCGCGCCCTACACCACGCACATCACCCTAAGCTTCGGCGGCCAGATCGTCGCGCAAGGCGGTCATGCCGTCAGCTACACCATGACATCGACCGGCGATTACATCGCTACGGCGCATGTCACAGACGCAAACGGCGCTTCCGCCTCCGTTACCTGCGTGATTCCCTGCGCCCTGCACAGAACAGAATCATTAGATGAAATTATGCCGAATCTCCCCCTGACGGGCGATTGGGCGCAGGATATTTCGGCCGCGGCCCAGTCCCAGTTGGGGTATATGGAGAGCACGAGGGATTTTATCCTCAACGAGGAAGGGAAGCAGCGCGGATACACCCGCTATGGCGATTGGTATGACCAGCGCCATGGAAATGGCGTAAGTTCGGAAGCGTTTCTCTATGGGGAATGGTGCGTCATGTTCGTTGTTTTTTGCGCGGATATAGCGCAAATCCCCACCTCTGTGCTGCCCCGGCATACGGGTGCGTCCAGCTTGGCCGCGGACCTTCGGAAAGCAGGCTGGTATTTTGAGGCGAAGGAGCATACGCCGGCCAAGGGCGATCTCGTGTTCATCAACAGCGAGGGGCACAGGGGTAAGGAAGTTGACCATGTTGGCATCGTGCTGGCGTATGTGGACGGCGTGCTGACCACCATTGAGGGAAACGCCAACCGCCGTGTGGATATCCGCATGTATGATATGAACAGCCGGCAGATCAAGGGGTTTGCGCCCGTTCGCTGGATGCAAAACCCCCAGGCTATGCATACACCGTCTCAGCCACGGGCGTTTGAAGCGTCATGGGAACAGGCGCAACAGCCGCTCTCAGCGGAGGCCGCCCAGGAAAGCGTAAAGCTATATAATTCCATCTTGATGGGGGCGCAGCAAAAAGGCGTCTTGGACGCGCCTCCCAAAATAACACGCTCAGATGAATTTACGCGAATTGTTTCGGATATTATAGATATGATTCTGGAATGAACGCGTGATAAGGTAAAACGCAAAGAAGGGCTTGTGGCGGCACAGGCCCTCTTTTTATATCAATGAATAGAAGTTGAAATACGCTCTACGCCACCGCGTCCTCAAACTGCGAGTTGTACAGCTCCGCATAGAAGCCTTTTCCCGCCAAAAGTTCCTCATGCGTACCATGCTCCACAATGTCGCCGTCTCGCATGACGAGAATTAAATCGGCCTCGCGAATCGTAGACAGCCGGTGCGCGATGACAAAGCTGGTATGCCCGCGCATCAGGTTGTTCATGGCGCGCTGAATGCGCGACTCCGTGCTGGTATCCACGGAACTTGTCGCCTCGTCCAAAATGAGCAGTTTCTTATCCGCCAGAATCGCCCGCGCGATGGTCAAAAGCTGTTTCTGCCCCTGCGACACATTCGTAGCTTCCTCATTGAGCTCCATCTGATAACCGCCCGGCAGGGTTTGAATGAAGTGGTGCACGTGCGCCGTTTTCGCGGCCTGAATGACCTCTTCATCCGTGGCGTCCAGCCTGCCATAGCGGATATTCTCCATGATCGTGCCCTTGAACAGCCATGTGTCCTGTAGCACCATGCCGAACATCTCGCGCAGTTCGCCGCGGTTAAAATTTCGAATATCATGCCCGTCCAAGCGTATGCTGCCGCTGTTTACATCATAAAAGCGCATCAGCAGCTTCACCATCGTCGTCTTGCCCGCGCCCGTCGGGCCCACGATGGCCACTGTCTGGCCCGGCTTTACCACGGCGCTGAAATCATGGATGACGACCTTATCCAAAGTATAGCCAAAGCGCGCATGGTCGAACGCTACCTCGCCCTGGATTCCCGCTATGGAGACAGGGTTTTCCACTGTCCGCTCCTCTTCCGGCTCCTCAAGGAACGAGAACACGCGCTCCGCCGCGGCGGCCATGGACTGCAGCATGTTCATGACCTGGGCAATCTGTGTGATAGGCTGGGTGAAGTTGCGCATGTATTGGATAAACGCCTGAATATCCCCCAGTTCAATCGCGTTTTTCATGGCCAAAAGCCCTCCGACCACCGCGACGGCCACATAGCCTAGGTTTCCAACAAACATCATAATCGGCTGCATCATACCCGAGAGGAACTGTGATTTCCATGCCGACTCGTAGAGCACCCCATTTGTCTCCATAAAGGTGGAAAGCGCGGCCTCCTCGCGGCCAAAGGCCTTCACCACGGTGTGCCCGCTGAACGTCTCCTCCACCTGGCCGGTGATCTTGCCCAAATACGCCTGCTGCGTGACGAAATGCTTCTGCGAATTTTTCATGATTACGCCCATGAGCAGCACGGAAATGGGCAGGAGCAGCACGGCGATCAGCGTCATCAGCGGGCTGATGGTCAGCATCATGACCGCCCCGCCGATCACCGCGGTGATGGAGGATATCAGCGTTGTAATGCTCTGGTTTAAGTTCTGGCCCATGGTATCCACATCATTGGTAATGCGCGAGAGCGTATCGCCATCCTGGTTTGATTCAAAATATGCCATGGGCATCCGGTGAATTTTCTCCGTCATCTCCCTGCGGAAACGATACGTGGTCTTCTGCGCGACGCCTGTCATAATCCAGCCCTGGATGAGCGACAAGCACACGCTGGCGCCGTAAATGGCCAGCAGTCTTAGCAGAATGGCGCCGATTTGGGGAAAATCAACGCCGCCTGTCCCCGCGTATTTCGCCAGGATGCCATTGGATAATTCCGTAATGGCCTGGCCTAAAATCTTTGGCCCCCGAATGGCGATCGCCGTGCTGGCAACGGCGAAGAGTACGACGGTCACAAGAGAAAATGTATGATGCCGCATAGCGCGCATGAGCTTGCGGATGGTTCCGCTAAAATCTTTGGCCTTCTCTCCGGCCATCATGCGGCCCGGTCCCCCGCCGCCAGGACCCATCATCCGCAGCGGCCCGCCTCTTCTACGCTCGCTCACGCGAAAACCCCTCCCTCTTCCAGTTCCGCTTCGGACAGCTGTGATCTGGCAATCTCCTGGTAGGTTTCACAGGTACGCATCAGTTCCCTATGCGTGCCGATGCCCGCCATGCGGCCTTCCTCCAGCACGACGATCTGGTCGGCATGCAGCACGGTATTGATGCGCTGCGCCACGATGATGTTTGTCACGCCTTGCACCCGGGTGTGCAGCGCGCGGCGGAGCGTGACGTCCGTCTTATAGTCCAGCGCGGAGAAGCTGTCGTCAAAGAGCAGCACCTTGGGCCGCTTGGCAATCGCGCGGGCAATGGAAAGGCGCTGCTTCTGCCCGCCGGACACGTTGTTGCCGCCCTGCGCGATGGGGTCATGGTATTTCTCCGGCTTTTCCTCAATAAAGTCCGCCGCCTGCGCGACCTCGGCGGCCTCCCTCATCATGGCGTCCGTGATATCCTCCCCGCCGTATTTGATGTTGGATTCAATATCGCCGAAGAAAAGCACGCCCTTTTGCGGCACATACCCAAGGAGGCTGCGCAGCTTATGCTGCGAAAGGTCACGGATATCCACGCCGTCGAGCGTAATGCGCCCACCCGTCACATCAAAGAAGCGGGGGATGAGGTTAAGCAACGTGGATTTCCCGCTGCCCGTGCTGCCGATGATGGCTGTCGTCCGCCCCGCTTTGGCGGTAAACGTGATCCCCTCCAGTATATTCGCCTCCGCGTCCGGATAGCGGAAGTCAACGCTTTCAAACGCCACCGTGCCCTCCCAACATTCCTTCGTATCGTCCAGAACATTTTCTTTATCCAAAATGCTCGCCTGGGTCCGGAGCACCTCCTCAATGCGGTTCGCGGACACAAACGCGCGGGGCAAAAATACGGAGATCATCGACAGCATCAGGAACGATATGACGATCTGCATCGTGTAGGTGATGAACGCCATCATGCCGCCCACCTGCAGGGTGCCCATATCAATTCTCTGGCCGCCAAACCAGACGACAGCGATCATGATGCCGTTAACAATCAGCGTCATGATCGGCATCATGATGGACATGAGGCGGTTGGTGAACAGCTGTGTCTTCACCAAGGCTGTGTTCACCTCGTCAAAGCGCTCGTTTTCCCGCTTCTCGCGGCTGAAGGCACGGATGACTTTCAAGCCTGTAAGAACCTCGCGCGCCACCAGATTGATATCATCCAGCTGCGTCTGCACCAGGCGGAACTTTGGCATCGCGATCGTCATCAGCACCGTCACCAACAACAAAAGGAACGCCACGGCGACCACGATGATCCAGCTCAAGCCGGTGTGCGTAGTGGCCACCTTGATAATACCGCCGATGCCAAGGATCGGCGCGTAAATGACGATGCGCAGTATCATCACGGTGGCCATTTGCACGTGCTGGATATCGTTCGTGCTGCGCGTGATGAGCGAGGCCGTGGAGAATTTATCCACGTCGCCGGTCGAGAAAGCCATGACCTTGGCAAACAGCTTGCCGCGCAGGCTCATGGCCACCTTGGCCGCAGTGCGGGCCGCCAGCAGGCCGGCCAACACCGCCGCTATCACCGCCGCGAGCGTTACGCCCAGCATCTTGGCGCCGGTGAGCAGCAGGTAATTCGTCTGGATTTTGTTCACGTCTATGCCAACGGTTTCATACTCCCTTTTGATCAGCTGGATGGCGCTCATGCGCACCATGGTATCCCGCATTTCCCCCATCCGCCCGATCGCGAGACGGCGGAAGGATTGCAGCGTTTCGCGGTTGAGAAGGCCCATTTGAACCATCTCTGAAAACCTCGGCGCGTCCATTTGCCCGGTTCCCTCGCCCATATCAGCCAGCCGGCTTGCCGGGATAAGGCCAAAGCGTCCGTCCAGCAGACCGCTGTCCTTCAGCAGCGCTACGGCGTTCCCGGCCATGCCATGGAGGTAATCCTTCAGGCTATCGCTCTGAACAAGCCGGGCAAGCGTCGCTGTTTGCGCCGTCTCTTCCGGCAGCGTGCCCTGTGCCGCCGCTTCCTGTATCGCGCCTTGAAGCCCCTTCAAAGCCAATACAAACTGCGCCAGGGCAGCCATGGATTCGCTCATCGCTTCCCCCAAGGCATCTCCGCTTATCCGCCGCGTAAGGTTGCCCGCTTCGTTTGTTTCATAGGCATCCCGCACGGTTTGAATCTCTTCGTCCGTCATAAACAGAGAAAGCGTCTCAAAGGTCTGCGGCGTCATTTCCTTGGGGGCGATATCCTCTATGCCGCTTTGGTTCAGCCCCACATCGACAATGTCCGCCGTGTATTGCGGGAGTTTAAGGTCGCACACGGCCTGTGCCACCAGCAGCGCGATGATGAGGAATACCGTTGCCTTCGCGTTTCTTAGATATCCCAAAATTTTTAACATCACAGGTCCCTTTCATCTTTGTTTGATAATACCCGCCGGATGAACGCGCGCATATGCGCGTGCCCCATTTGACGCACGCGCCTGTCCTCGTCCGTCAGGCGGATAAAGGCGCCTCGGCGGTCTTCCCTGTCCGCCGCGCTCTGCCTGGCCCTTTTGGCTCCAGGCCGCGCGGCATGCGTCACACTGCCGGCGCGGAAATGCAGACATACATGGCCAGTTCAGACACATACACGCCCCGCGCGTCCGGCTTGGCCCGATGGCAGCGCGCCGGCTGCTCCCAAGCGTAAAAGCCCACCGCAACGGAGGCTATGCCTCATCATGACGGTCCGCCCACGCGGTCGCGCCTACATCCCCCGCACAACCCCATCCACCAATCCGGCAAACGCTTTCCGCACGCGTTCGCCGGTATCCAGCACCTCCTGATGGTTCAGCGGCTGATCCAAAATGCCGGCGGCCATATTTGTGATACAGGAAATGCCCAGCACGCGCATGCCCCCGTGGCGCGCCACAATCACTTCCGGCACGGTCGACATGCCCACAGCGTCCGCGCCCAGCGCGCGCGCCATGCGAATCTCCGCCGGCGTCTCAAAAGACGGGCCGCTAAACCACATGTACACACCCTCTCGCAGCGTGATCCTTAGCTCCCGCGCGTAAGCGCGCGCCACCTCGCACAGCGCCGGGTCAAACTGCCGCGACATATCCGGGAAGCGCGGGCCAAAGGCATTATCATTCGGTCCGATAAGGGGATTGACGCCGCTGTAATTGATCGTGTCGCGAATGAGCATCAAATCGCCGGGGACAAAACCCGTGTTCACGCCGCCCGCCGCGTTGGTCACAATCAGCGTCTTGACCCCAAGCCGCAGCATGACACGGACCGGCAGGACTACCTCCTCAATATCATACCCTTCATAATAATGAAAGCGGCCGCGCATGACGGCCACGCGCTTGCCGTGCAGGCTTCCGCAAACCCATTCCCCGTTGTGGCCGGGCACCGTGGGTATTGGGAACCCCGGAATGTCCTTATAGGACAACACGCCGTGTACATCCAGCGAGGCAAAGCTGTTCCCAAGGCCCGAGCCAAGAATCAGCCCAACCTCCGCACCGCCGCAGGCAGCCTCAATGGCCTTTGCCGCGCCGTCAATACGTTCCATTTTCATACAATTACCTCCTGATCATTCCGTATCATCATACATGGGGACGAGCGAAAACCGGCCGATGTAATCCGAAATCTGTTCCGACGGGAAAGGGGTGCCATCCTGGGAAAAATAGCTTACTATAACATAGTAATTACCAACGTTTAGATGGTATTGGCCTACTATCCCTTTTACATCCTCTATGCAGAGTGTTGGCAGCGAAAGCACCCATTTTTCCCGCATTTCGTACACAAATTCGTTTTTGTACACGCTTTTCATGGCCCCGCCGGCCATTTCTGCCACGCTCTTTATCACATCAGCGCTCATAGAGGAAAGCACCATGGATCCTCCTGTGTACATAGACTCTATCAATACAATCTTATTCACCCCTTCGTTCGGAACAATATACACTTTGTGAACGGATTCCGCGTCTTCACTGATATCCGCAAAACAATCTTCCGGCAGTTCAAATACCAAAAAACGGTCGTCTAATGGTATCATGAGCTTTCCGTTTACAACTTGGGTGGAGAATGGCGAGCCAACAGGAACCTCCCCCTGTCCGGTTAACAACCTTCGCATGAGCGCGGACTGCCATCGCTCAATCCACGCGGCGTCATATGTTCTTTTGTAGGGCAGAAAGTACAGCGTTAACGCATATTCATCCTTTAGCGCGATGCGATGCTTTATCGGGCAGTCATCCTGAAACTTACTTTCAAAGCAAAGGATCGGGATACCTGTGGCTGTGGTTCGATCGATCCTAAAGCTTTCGTCTATTGGGGCAAACAGTATGGATCGGCTTATAGCCTCCGTAAGAAGCGCCTCGGGGAGCGTTTCTATCGTTTCGCCGAGATATTCGTCGCTCCGCTCCGCAATGAATATGAATGCGCCGCCAAAATCGCTTGGCGTCTGGATGGTGATATACTTCGTATTTTCCAATTCTTCCGCAGCGAGCACACTCATCCCTTCCGGCAAATCCATCACAATATCCGTATCGGGCAGGGCAAAGCGCTTATAATGCTTTGGATTGCCTTCTTGGCATAAGGCCATCATCAGGAACGCATGCTGCTGCGCCAGTTCTTCCGACGAAAGGGAATCGGATCCATCCATGCGCTCCAGCATCACGTTCAAGACAACGCCATCATAAAGAACCACCAAATGCTCCGAGTAAACGCCATCCCGCCGCTCCACAACATGCAGTACATCAACATCACCATAATAATTCTCAATCAAATCATATTTCGCCATCCCCGCTTCGTTGCTGATTACGGAGATGACCTCCCTCATGCCGTCATCATCCATCGTGGAAAGCGATTGCCCTGTCAAATGTTCGGCCGGCAGCGTGAACAGGACGAAATACGTCTTTTCAAATCCCCGGGGCATGAGCCGGTACGCTTTCATTTTGGCGTTCTCCACCATAACTTCACTGCTTACAGAGAGTGGCAGCATGAGGGAAATATCCAATTCTTCAAGATACAGTTCATAAAGCATGGAACCTGTATCCATCTCCTCCAGCGGGATGATGGCCGGGGATGCCGCGCCGGAAAGCGCAAAAAAGATGAGAAGTATCAGCGCAAAGCAGGTGCATGGCGTTTTCTTCATGAAAATACACCCTCTTTCTCCTCTTTTGGGGGAGACCATAGCGATACATCGAAAACAGTTTAGCACGCTCGCCTACGAAATACCCTTTTCCCTTTGCAATAAGCCATAAAATGAAGTGCCGAACAGCGTATTGGGGAGTTCAAACATCTCCAAGATGGTGGATGCGATATCACCAAATGTCTGCCGCGCACCAAGGTTCACGGGCATAAGCCCCGGACGCCAGCAGAACAGCGGCACACGCTCCCGCGTATGATCCGTGCCGGGGAACGTAGGGTCGCAGCCATGGTCAGCGGTCAAAATCAAAAGGTCGTCCGGCCCCATGGCTGCCATGATCTCTGGCAGCGCCGCGTCAAACGCCTCGAGCGCCGCGGCAAACCCCTGTACGTCGTTGCGGTGCCCATACAGCATATCATAATCCACCAGGTTTACAAAAATTAAACCGTCGGTCGGTTTTTTTATGGCTTCAAGCATTGCAGCCACGCAGGCGGGGTTGCCGCTGGCGTGGTCTGACGCGGTGAGCCCTCTGTGCGCGAAAATATCCTCAATCTTGCCCACGCCAATCACATCATGCCCAGTTCGGCTCAGAATGTCGAGCAGCGTATCCCCCGGCGGCAAAACGGAAAAATCGCGCCGGTTGCCCGTGCGCGTGAACGCGCCGGGCTGACCCGCAAACGGCCGCGCAATCACCCGGCCTACCGCGTATGGGCCTTTGAGCATCGCCCGCGCCGTTTCACATATGCGCCATAGATCCTCCGGCGGGATGATCTCCTCATGCGCGGCGATTTGAAACACGCTGTCCGCCGAGGTATAGACGATGAGTTTGCCCGTCCGCATATGCTCCTCGCCCAGCTGAACGAGGATTTCCGTGCCGCTGGCGGCATAGTTTCCGAGCGAGCCGCGGCCAACCGCCCGCTCAAACGCTTCCATCACTTCCTTTGGAAATCCGTCCGGAAACAACGGGAACGGCTTTTCAAGCCTCAGGCCCGCGATCTCCCAGTGTCCGGTCGTGGTATCCTTTCCAGCGGACGCCTCTTGGCACACGCCATAGGCTCCCCATATCTCCCGCGCCGGTTCAAGCCCGGTTGCTTGAAGATGGTCAAGGCCCAGACCTCGCAGGTTTGGCAGAGAAGGGCGCGCCGCCTCAAGCACGTGCCGCAGCGTGTTGGCCCCTTCGTCCCCGTATGCCGACGCGTCCGGCGCGTCCCCGCACCCAACGCCGTCCAGCACGATGAGAATCGTTTTTTTCTTCCGCATGCTCATACCTCCGTTTTTGTAGTTGCCGCGCAGCGGGTATGTCCGGCTTACGTGGTCGCCACCCAAAGCCGTTGTACCAGCATCGCGATGCATTCACTGTTGGTGGGCTTGCCGCGCTGCGGGTCGATGCTGTTGCCAAAGACATGGTGCAGCACCTCCATGTTTCCCCGCGTCCAAGTGCTTTCAATCGCGTGGCGGACCGCCCGCTCCACACTATTGCCGCTCGCGCCGCACGTGGAGCCAATCATCGGGTACAGATAGCCCGTAGCCTGGCGCAGCAGCCTATCGTCAGTGGATACCAGCGCCGCAGCGCGCGCCAGATACGAAAACCCCTTAAGCCTCTCCGCCATGCCGATTTCCCCAAGCAGCCGCCTGACCGTGGCCTCACGCTTCTCCGCGTGGCGCAGGGACAGTTTTGAGATCCGGCAAGCTGGCAAACTGCGCAAAAGAGAATCGATTCTCTCCGGCGTCACTGGTTTGGGAACGGCCTCATCCGCGCCCAACGACAGCGCGCGCGCCAGAGAGCTTTCGCCCATGGAGGACGTCGCGATGATCAGGGGATAGCGTGCCAGCGGGCGCACCGACAAAACCTCCAGCACGCCATATCCGTCGTAAACCGGCAAGGTAAGCGACAGAACGAGCGCATCCGGCTTGAGCGTATCGATAAGCGCAAGCGCCTGGCCGCCGTCCGCGGCGGCGTATACGGCATAACCCAAGCGGGAGAGCGACTCATAGAGCTTCTCCCGCGACAGGCCGTATCCCTCTGCAATCAATAGCCGCGGCGTTTCATTCATAATAGGGTTGCTTCGACGCGCCATAGATACTTTCCTGCAAAGCATGCACCACAAGTTCATGCTTTAAAAGAATTATACCGTAATTATATCGTAACACCATCCGCCTGCTGCAGCATCCATTCCATAAAAATGCCATAGCCCTGCGTCGGATCGTTTACAAAAACATGCGTGACCGCGCCCACAATCGTTCCGTCCTGCAAAATGGGGCTGCCGCTCATGCCCTGCACGATGCCGCCTGTCAACGCCAGCAGTTCCGGATCCGTTACGCGGATCGTCATGCTCTTTTGCGCCGCGCTGTTTTGCCGCGCCACGCGCGTGATCTCCACGGTATATTCCTGAACGCCGCGGCCGTCCAGCGTAGTGAGAATCGTCGCCGGACCCGTATGCACGTTCGCTTGGGAGGCGACCGGCAAACCGCTTGGATACAGCGGGTTCACCAGTGTATCCGCCTTGCCGAAAATGCCAAAGCTATTGTTGACGCGAATTTCGCCAAGAATCACCTGGTCGCGAAGGAAAGAGCCCTGTAACTCACCGGGTATGCCCCGTTCGCCCCTGCGGATTCCCACCACCGTTGAGCGCAAAATGCTGCCCTCGCGCACCGGAAGGGTAACACCGGTATCAATATCGCTAATGGCATGGCCTAACGCGCCATAGCGGTTTGTCGACGGGTCGTAGAAGGAAAGCGTGCCCACGCCCGCCGTGCTGTCACGCACCCACAGCCCAAGGCGCATCCGGCCGTCTATCGCGTCCTTTACCGGCGTAAGCGTCGTTTGCCGCTTGCTGTTTGCGCGGCTGTAGGTAATGTGTAACGGTTCCGCGCCATGCTTTCCGATTAGATCCGTCATTTGCGAGGCGCTCATGACCTCCTGGCCGTCTATGGCCAAAATGAGATCGCCCTCCCGCAGGCCGGCAAGGCGGCCCGGGCTGTCCGCGGCGCCGGAAAACGCCGATGTGCCAACCACGAGCACGCCCTGCGTATGCAGCGTCGCGCCAATGGACTGCCCGCCGGGCATGAGCGTGCGCTTGGGCTGTACGGTGACGGAAACGCTTTTAACGGGAACGCCAAACGCGGATACGGTCAGCGTCGAATCGCCCTCCCTGCTTCCCATCACCCCGAGGGATTCATCGGCGGAGGCGAGCACCTGCATCTCCCCGCCCTTTGCCGAAAGCGTAAACGGCCAGCCAATCGCAACCGCGTGCAGCTCGCCGGCGCGCACCTGCAATGTATCCGGAAGGTCCCGCACCGCCTGTGCCTGCGGCGAAAAGTAGGCCAGCACGACCAGGAAGGATAAGAAAATTCCAATGGCCTGACGTAATTTTTGCTTGGATGCCATCAAACGCGCCTCCCGATTGTTTTCTCCGATACAGGATGGGCGGACGGCGCAAAAACTATGCTGGCGCAAAAAGGAAGCGCTGCCAAACGACAGCGCCTCCGACAAACCTTTTGTGCTTGAAAATCGATTTTTACTTCAAACAGCTATTGAGCATATAGCCGCTCACATAGCCGCCGCCGTCCTTGACGATCACCTTGCTCCACGTCGCGTACGGGATGACAACAGTGGCCGCCGCGCCGTTGGATACGCGCTTGAGCACCGGATAGTCATAGCCCGCGCCCGTGCGAAGGTTCACATAGCTTCCGTTGTTCGCCACGGTTTTGTGCGGGGTGACGCTCGCGTCATGAATCCGAACGTATTGCGCCAACATATAGCCCGTCACGCCGTTTACGCTTACGCGGTGCCATTCCGTCCCAGCGGCCAGCACCTTGATCTTTGTGCCGCTGTCATATTGGCCAAGAACCTTGCCGGACGTAGAGGGCTCCGCGCGCAGGTTGAGCTTCGCGTTGGAGACGACCACCGCGTTGTAGCCAGCGGCCCCGGTGTTTCCAATGCCTGGCATGCCGTCAAACTTCAAATACGCAGTGCTCATGTAGCCGAACCAGTCGCCCACCTGTACGCGGCACCAGGTCGCGCCATGCGTCAGAACGCGCACGCGGGTTCCGTTCGGGTAGGAAGCGATCACATCCGCGGTGGAGCTGGCCCAGGCGCGCAGATTGAGGTTGCCTCCGTTGTTTGTCTTGATGGTCGCATTGGCGCCAGGCGTTTGCCCCACGAACGGCGGCACAACCGGCGGCTTGAACGCCGGAGCCTGATAGACAGGTTTGGCCGGCTGGACAGGTTTGGCTGGCTGGACGGGCTGGACAGGCGGCTTGCCATTGGCAAATTTCAGGCCGCTGGTGAGCACGTACCCGTACAGATCAGCGGAGCGGATCTGGGACCACGTGTCTCCGCTGCTGAGCACAATGACGTGCGCGCCGCTCTGAAGCTGCGTAATCACGCGCGCCCGCATCGACGGGGCTTCACGCAAATCCACCGGGCCCGCCGTGACGGCGATAACATCGGCCGGCTGGCTATTGACGCCGCTGCCGCTTCCGTTATAGTTGCCGCTTCCATTTTCTCTGCCGTTGTTTCTTCCGCCGCGCTCTCTGCCGTTGTCTCTATTGTCTCCGTTTCTCATGGTCATACCGCCTGGATTGCGATCGCGGCCATGGTCCGACGCGAATGCCGGCACCGCCATAGTCGCTGTCAAAGCCATGATCATCAGTACGCAAAACCATCTTTTGTGAGTGAGAATCCCTTTTCCGTTCTTCATAATGGGAATCCCTCCCTTGCAATAGTGGCAGGAATTGTCTCCCTGCGCTTTATTTGACGCGCGAATCCTGTCGATTGTTCCCTGAAATGTTTCATTCTGTTAAAAAAATTATACTATATACCCATTGTTTCCCAATTGTGGAAGCATCTGGTCGCCTTTTTCCGTAAGGCAGCGCGGCGGCGCGTCCGCCTGCCACACGCCCTGCTCCAGTTCACCAAGGTGCTTGCGCGCAATCGCGATATAAGGCGGAACAACCTGCGGCCCTTTCCGGTCGGGCCGTATGCCATGCGCGGCCCGCAAAGAAAGCGTCAAAGCGCCTGCCGCTTCCTTCGCGCCAAATTCTCCCGCCACGGCGCGGAACATCGCCTCATAGCCGGCGCACTGCTTTTCATCCGGCTCCCAGCCCGTCATCTCCATGTTGTACTCGGTCAGCTTTTCCACAAAATACCGCGCGATATCATGAAAACTAAGGCCCATGCGCTTAAGGATTGCCATATGCGGGATTAACTCCGCAAACAGCCCCTCCATGGATTCATCCGTTGACGAACGCTCAAGCATCCGCGCCAGCATAAGGGCAAACGCGCACGCGTCCCGTGTCGTTTGCACTTGCTTTAGCAACGCCAGCATTCGGTCAAACGCCGGGCGCATTTCCGCCTCCACCTGATAATGCGCGGTCCGAAACGCGTCGTCCGGGAAGAACACGCAGTCCACCCCAAGCCGGACCTGCGCCCCTACCCTCGGCACCACATCGTCCGTATTGACCAGATTATAAATAGGATACTGTTTCGGCTCCAAAGCGCCTCCCAAGGCCGCGACTGTCGGCGCGGCATATGTAATCCCGAGTATCTTCTCCGGCAAAACACCCTGCTCCAGCAGAAGGTGCGCGTACGTCTGGACCACCGCGCCGCCTTGGCTGTGGCCTGAAAGCCAAAACACAAACCGACCGTCTGTTTTTCTTCCTTCTACCAGCGCATCCCAAAGGGTAAGCGCCTCTTTGCCCATGCCCTCCCCCGCGCTGGGCAGCAAAATGCGGCCGGAATGCGCGTGAAACCGGCGTGCCAGTTCCAAGAAGCCCGCGTGCATACCCTTTTCAATCCTGATCTTAAAGTTGGAGAACCAATCGAAAAATTTCCCCGTTGTGCCGATGAACGAGATCGCCACGACCACGCGCCCATCGGCAAGCGGCCGCGTCATCACAACGCTCTTGTCCATGTCTGTCACCGTGGTCTGGCGCGCGGCGCGGATCAGGTCGCCGACGGGGTTCACCCCCTGGATCAGCGACATGGCGCGGCGCCGTCGCCACTCGTTTTCGATGACGGCCAGCTTGGAATTCGTATCCCTGTCCAGCTTGACGATGCGGTCCTCCACCACAAACGTGCAATCCGCCCATCCCGCTTTGATCCATTGCGCTAAATTCAGATCATATACATCGGCCGACAGCTCCGCGCTCAGGCGCGCCAGCCATGGCGAGAAGGGTGCGCGCGAGACGCCAAACCCGTCTGGCCTTGGCTCCGGGGCAAAAATATCCACCCGGTTCATGTCCGCATATGTCAGGCGCGCCGGCATGTACCGCACCTGTACGATCTCATTTTCGTTCATCGGGCTCCTCCGCCATATTTCAATATTGTGTCACAAAAAGCTCCATGCTATAATCAAGTCGCCCGCATGAACCGCGTTCATGCGGCAATAAAAGGATACGCAAAGGAGGGCTGCTTGGTGAAAAGGCGGATCGGAATTCTCACCAGCGGTGGGGATTGCCCCGGCCTGAACGCCGCGATACGCGGCGTCGCGCGTGCGGCGTACGCGATGTGCGACGCGGAGATCATCGGCATACAGGACGGATACCGCGGCCTCATACAGGGAGAATGGCGCGAAATGGCCCGCAAGGAGTTCTCCGGCATTCTGACGCTTGGCGGCACGATTCTTGGCGCCTCGCGCCAGCCGTTCCGCGATATGCGCGTAATTGGCGAGGATAACGTGGACAAGGTCAAGGCCATGGTGAAAAACTATGAAAAGATGCGCCTTGACTGCCTGGTTACGCTGGGCGGCAACGGCACGCACAAGACCGCCAACCTACTTTCGCAGGAAGGCCTAAACGTCATCGGTCTTCCCAAGACGATTGACAACGATATCTGGCGAACCGATGTGACCTTTGGTTTCCATACCGCCGTGGACATCGCCACAGAGGTTATTGACCGCATCCACACCACCGCGGCCAGCCACGGCCGCACCATGGTCATTGAGATCATGGGCAACAAGGTCGGCTGGCTTACGCTGTACGCCGGGCTGGCCGGCGGCGCGGATGTGCTTCTCCTGCCTGAGATCCCCTACCGCATTGAAAAGGTGCTGGAAGCCGTGGACCGGCGCGTAAGCGCGGGCAAGGCGTTCTCCATTCTCGCCGTCGCGGAGGGCGCGATGGACGAAAACGAAGCTGACATGAAAAAAAAGCGGCGGCAGGAGGCGCGCGCCAGCATGCCGTGGCAATCCGTCTCCCATCGCATTGCCGCACAAATCGAGGAGCACATCGGCGTGGAATCGCGCGTGGTAGTGCCGGGCCACATCCAGCGCGGCGGCAGCCCCTCGGCCTATGACCGCGTACTGTCCACCCGCTTTGGCGTGCATGCCGCGGAGCTGATCCGCGGCAACGTCTACGGCGTAGCCGTAGGTCTCCGGGGGGAGGAGGTGATCAACAGTCCGCTTGACGAGGTCGCGGGAAAGACGAAGTTCGTGCCCGCGGATCATCAGATTGTGAAGGCCGCGCGGCAGATGGGGATTGGGTTTGGGGATTGATACCATTTTGCGATCAAGCATAAGGGGGCTTCGGGGCAGGCCGTCGATCTTCGCGGCAAGCGAATGGCGGCGCCCCGAACCCCGATTCATGTTCCCGTCACCCGCTTTCCGCACGTGTGAAAACGTTTGCCTTTCGCTGTCACCGTATCTCCGCCTTTCCCCCCATATAGAGCCGCAGCGCCCCGGGCACCTTAACGCTCCCGTCCTCCTGTAGATTGTTCTCGAAAAAAGCGATCAGCATCCTGGGCGGCGCGGCCACGGTGTTGTTGAGCGTATGCGGCAAAAACTTGCCGTCATCCTTGCCGCGCACGCGGATGCTAAGCCGCCGCGCCTGCGCGTCGCCGAGGTTCGAGCAGCTTCCCACCTCAAAATATTTTTGCTGCCGGGGGGACCATGCCTCCACATCCATGCTCTTGACTTTCAAATCCGCCAGATCGCCTGAGCAGCACTCCAGCGTGCGCACCGGTATATCCAGCGAGCGGAAGAAATCCACCGTATGCCGCCATAGCCTGTCGAACCATAGCATGCTCTCCTCCGGCCTGCAGACGACGACCATTTCCTGCTTCTCAAACTGATGGATGCGGTACACGCCGCGCTCCTCAATGCCGTGCGCGCCCACCTCCTTGCGGAAGCAGGGCGAATAGCTGGTGAGCGCCTGCGGAAGCTCCGTTTCTTCCAGAATGGTATCAATAAACTTGCCGATCATCGAATGCTCGCTGGTGCCGATCAGGTATAGGTCCTCGCCCTCGATCTTGTACATCATGTTCTGCATCTCGGCAAAGCTCATGACGCCGCTGACCACGCTTTGGCGGATCATAAACGGCGGAACATAGTAGGTAAACCCACGGTCAATCATAAAATCGCGCGCGTAGGTCAAAATCGCCGAGTGCAGCCTGGCCACATCGCCGCGCAGGTAGTAAAATCCGTTGCCGCTGGTACGGCGCGCGCTGTCAAGGTCAATGCCGGCAAGCTTTTCCATAATCTCCACGTGATAGGGTATCTCAAACGCGGGCACGCGCGGTTCGCCAAAGCGCTGAACCTCGACGTTTTCGCCGTCGTCCCGCCCCAGCGGCACGGACGGATCGATGATGTTGGGCAGCACGAGCATGCGCTCCCGAATTTTTGGCTCCAGACTCTCGGCCAGCGCTTCCATCTCAGCCAGCTCCTTCGCCAGCGCCGCGACGCTTGCCTTGGCCGCTTCCGCCTCGTCTTTTTGCCCTTTGGCCATGAGCGCGCCGATCCGCTTACTCGTTACGTTCCGCTGATTGCGCAACTCGTCCGCGCGCGCCTTGGCAGCGCGCAGCCGGGCGTCCATGTCGATGACCTCGTCCACCAGCGGAAGCTTGTGCTCTTGAAACTTTCGCCGGATGTTCTCCCGGACGATCGCTGGGTTCGTGCGCAAAAGTTTAATGTCCAGCATGTTTTTCTCCTTTTTTTCTCAATCAACAATAATGCGTGAGGCTGTAGACAGTCCTCCGGCCTTTGCCCGTTCCTCGGATTATTTCAACAATAACATGCTTTAAAATATTTTTCAATCATTCTTTCAAGGCAAAACACTCAAGAAAACAAATGAAGAATTTCTTCTTCCGTCATCTCCGAAGGCATCCTTTCGCCTGCCGTTACCACCGCGTCAAAGAGCGCGCGCTTGCGCTCGGACAGGCGCACCACCTGCTCCTCAATCGTGCCCCTTGTAATCAGGCGGATCACCTGCACGACCTTTTTCTGGCCAATGCGATGGCTGCGGTCCGTAGCCTGATCCTCGACAGCCGGGTTCCACCAAGGGTCATAGTGAATGACCGTATCCGCGCCCGTCAGGTTCAGGCCCGCGCCGCCCGCCTTGAGCGAAATAAGGAACGCGTCTCCCTCGCCCGCGTTAAAGCGGTTGACCAGCTCCATGCGCTGTACCACCGGCGTCTTGCCGTCCAGGTACAGGCTGCGTATACCCCGGCTGTCCAGCGCCCGGCGCAGGATGAACAGCATGGCGGTAAACTGGGAGAACAGCAGCACCCGCCTGCCGGAAGCGAGCGCGTCCGTCAAGATTTCCATCAGCGCGTCCAGCTTTCCGCTGGAGCCTTCGTAGCCCTCCAGCACAAGCGCGGGATGGCAGCAAATCTGCCGGAGCTGCGTGATGGCGCTTAATACCTCCATGCGTCCGCGCCCCAGGCCCTTGTCTTTGAGAACGCCCTCCACGCGCTGGCGAAGCGCAAAAACCGAGGCGGCGTACACGCTGCGCTGCTCGCGCGGCATATCCGCCAGCACGCGCGTTTCGATCTTCTCCGGCAGCTCCGGCAGCACATCGGCCTTCAGCCGCCGGAGCAGGAACGGGCGGACGCGCCGGCTCAGCGCGCTTGATTCGCTCCCGTCCCCATGCCGCCGCATGAACTGCGCGAGGGACATCAAATAGCCTGGCAGCGCGAAGTGAAAAATGGACCAAAGCTCGCCGGGGTTATTTTCCATGGGCGTGCCGGTCAGCGCCAGGCGCGCGTGCCCGCGGAGGCGGCCCGCCGACAGAGCGGAAAGGGATTGAGGATTTTTGATGTGCTGCGCCTCATCCAGCACCACAAATCGAAACGAATACTCGCTCATGGCGCTTATATCCCTTCTGAGCAGCGGATAGGAGGTGATGATCACGTCCACATTTCCCGCTTCCATGAGTTCGCCCCACTTACGTAAGCGCGCGGCCTGGTTCCCCTCCATCACCACGGCGTGAAGCGCCGGCGCAAAACGCTCCAGCTCCGCCTGCCAGTTATACAACAGCGATGTGGGCGCCACGACCAGCGATGGCCGCACACCCTCCTTTTCTTTGGCCCACGCGATCACGGCAATGACTTGCAGCGTCTTGCCAAGGCCCATGTCGTCCGCCAGCACGCCCCCCATGCGCAGGCCGTACAGCGCCTGCAGCCATTGAAAACCCCGCTCCTGATAAGGACGCAGCACGTTCGCGAGCGCCGCGGGGCATGGTTCCGCGCTTCGCGTGAGCGTGGCCGCGGCTTCCCGGACTTCCCTGTCCACCTGAACCGGCAGGCTGCCGCCGCCCAGCAGGCTGACCAAATAGGCCGCCCGGTAGGCGCGCAGCGTCATCACGGGCTGACCTGGGGCCATCCGTTCCTCCGGCGCGTTTGCCTCCCCCACGTCGCCCAGCAGCCCGGCCAGCTCTTCCCAGCCCTCCATTTCCCCGATATCCAGAAACGCGCCGTCCTTCAGCCTGAAGTATTTCTTTCGCTCGCGAAGGGCCCGCATCAGCCCGGCGATATCCTCCAGAGGGGTTTCGTGGTCAAACAGCGTCAGCTGCAGCGTGCCGCCCGCCATGCCAAGCCGGCCGGACAGCTGCGGCCTTCT